>JAAYTZ010000110.1 GCA_012517965.1 Propionibacterium sp.
CCGCCATCCGCAACGCCATCCTCCAGGCCACCGGCGTGCCGTTCCACCACGCCCCCATCACCCCCCACCACATGTTCGCCCGCTTCACCGAAGAAGGCCTGATCGGAGACCCCACCCATGTTTGACCTCAAGGCCCTGTACGAACCGACCACGGTTCCCGAAGCCGTCCGGCTGCTGGCCGACCATCCCGAGGCCCGCATCATGGCCGGCGGCTCCGACACCCTCGTCAAGCTCCGCGACGGCAAGCTCGGCGGACTCGAATGGGTCTCCCTCCACGGCCTCGACGAACTCCGCCGGATCACCCTCGACGACGACGACACCCTGCGCATCGGAGCGCTGTGCAGCTTCACCCAGGTCGCCGAGAGCGACCTGGTGCGGCGGTGCATCGTGTCGCTGCCGGAGGCGCTGCTGACCATCGGCGGCCCCCAGGTGCGCAACATCGGCACCATCGGCGGAAACCTCTGCAACGGCGTCCCCTCCGCCGACTCCGCCTCCACCTGCTACGCCTGGGACGCCCGCCTGGAACTCGCCGGGCCCGACGGCGTCCGCGTGCTGCCGATCGCCGACTTCTACCTCAGCGCCGGCAAGGTCGACCTCCGCCCCGGGGAGATCCTGACGGCGATCCTGTTCCCGCACGAGGCGTACGCCGGCTACAAGGGGGCCTACTCCAAGTACGCGATGCGCGGCGCCATGGACATCGCGACCGTCAACGTGGCCACCTCGATCAAGATGGCGCCCGGCGGCGCGACCATCGCGGACGCCCGCATCGCGTTCGGCGTCGCCGCTCCCACCCCGATCCGCGCCCCCCACGGCGAGGCCGTGCTGCGCGGCCAGGCGCCCACCCGGGCGCTGGTGGGCGCGGCCGCGCGCGCCGCCATCGCCGACACCCGCGCCCGCGACAGCTGGCGGGCGTCCAGGGCGTTCCGCGAGCACATGTTGGAGGAGTTGACGCGCCGCAGCCTGCTGACCTCCATCAGGCGGGCCGGCGGCGAGATCGGAGCAGAGCAGTGACCGCGCAGCCCAACCCCCTGTTGCCGACCGAGGACCAGCCGAGCCAACGGCGGCCGACCCCGCCGCAACCGGTGCACGGGGCACCCGGACCCAACGCCCCCGGGATGAACAAGCTCGTCACCTTCGAGCTGAACGGGCGTCCCGTCAGCAAGATGGTCGACATCCGCGAGAACCTGGCCGACTTCCTGCGCAACGAATTCGGCCTGACCTCGGTCAAGAAGGGCTGCGAGGTCGGCGAGTGCGGCGCCTGCACGGTGCTGATCGACGGCCGGGCGATCGACTCCTGCATCTACCTCGCGGCGTGGATCGACGGCAAGACCGTGCTGACCACCGAGGGGCTGGCATCCCCGACGGGCGAGTTGTCGGACGTGCAGCAGGCCTTCGTCGACACCACGGCCGTGCAGTGCGGCTTCTGCACCCCGGGCCTGCTGATGACGGCGACCGAGCTGGCGGCCACCGGGCAGACCTACACCCGCGAGGAGCTGCGGCGGCGCATCGCCGGGCACCTGTGCCGGTGCACCGGCTACGAGAACATCCTGAACGCCGTCGAACTGGCCCTGCAGAAGACCCAGACCCGCGCGGCGGCCGCCGCCGACGAGGAGTTCTGGAACACCGTCTCCGGGCTGTGACCCAGGGCGCGGCTAGGCCGGGGGCTGCTCGGGGCCGTCGGGCCGGTTCGGCCCGGGGCCGTCGGCGTCCTTGTTCTTGAACTCCCGCTCGCGGCGGCGGAGGTCCTCCTCCCACTTGCGGAGCAGGTCCTCGTCCTCCTTCTTGCGCTTCAGCGACTCGAGGAACGCCGGGTCGTCGTCGGGGGCGACCGGCCGGGGGCGCGGCGGCTCGTAGACGCGGTACTGGCCGGCGCCGGGACCCACCTCTCGCGCGGGGCGTCCGGCGAAGAACCAGGCGAGCGGGCCGAGGAACGGGACGATGATGATGAGAACCGTCCACGCCAGCTTCGGCAGGTTGCGGATGCGGCGCTGGTCGCTCTGCAGGCAGTCGACCAGGGCGTAGACCAGCAGCGCGACCTCGAGCACGACCGGGAGATAGCGCACCATGCTTCGAGCCCCTCCCTTCTGGGTGCCTCGATGCTACCCGCCCGCCGAAGGGCCGCCGACGCCGAGCGGCAGCCGCGCCAGCGCCCGGGTGTCGCCGGGGGCGTAGCGGACGAGTTCGAGGGCGTCGATGCGGGCGGTCCGCGGCCAGGTCAGTTCGGACGCCAGCGCGTCCGGCTCGCCGTGGTCGAGGGAGAGGTGCGGGACGGCGTCCCACTCCCCGCCGTACGGTCGCAGCCCGGGCCAGCGGGCCACGACGGCGGCGGTGAGCGCGGCGAAGGGCTCGGCCGGCTCCGGCACGGCGTGCACGAGCCCGCCGGGGAAGCGCGCGACGCGCCGGAACGTCACCGTGAAGGCGGACGCCGCGGCGCACTCCGCGGCCAGCGCGCCGAGCGCGGCGGCGTCCAGGGCGGGCTCGGGCAGGAACGGCGCCAGGATCGTCACGTGGGCGTGGCCGCCCCCGTCGCGGCGCAGGAAGTCGGGCGCCCAGCGCTCCAGTCGGCCGCGCACGAACTCCTCGAACGCCGGCACCGGCGCCTGGAGCACCGTGTAGGAGGCGGCGTCCAGGAAGCTGGCGGGGCGGGCGGCGGGCCGGCGGGCAGCGGGGATCATCCTGGGAATCCTCGCACGAGGCGGCGCCCGGACGGGGTGGGGCGGGCGCCGGGTCAGGCCGCCCGCTGTCCGGCGAGGCGGCGGGACTCCTCGATCGCCTCCAGCACGTACGGCGGGTACTCCATGCCGCGCGCGTTGTCCCAGAGGAGGCGGGCCTCGAGGCGTCCGATCTCGCGGGCGTACTCGTGCGGATCGTGCCCGAAGCCCAGCACGTCGGCCACCTGCCCCATCTGGGCCTGGTAGGCGGGGTCGCGGTGCGTGCCGACCAGCTCGTAGGTGCGCGACCGCAGCAACTGCGCCAGCCGGAGCTGCCAGGGCGCGAGTTCCCCGACGAGCTTGGTGGCCGACATCGAGTAGAACGCGAAGTGCCCGGGCTCCTGCCGCTTGATCGGGTGGACCACGGTGTCGACGAGCGCCCGCTCCCCCAGCTCGTCGAGGCGCTCGATCAGCGCGCTGTAGGCGAGCACCGCCTGCCGCTCGGTCGACGCCCCGGTGAAGTAGTAGACGCAGCGCACGACGTCCTGGATCGGCCCCAGGTGGGCCACGACGCCGAGGGCGCGCACCGGGCCGCCCACGACGGTGAGCGGTTCCGCCGGCGGCAGGCCCAACTCGGCCTTCAGCCGGTCGAGGATCAGCCCGTGGCGCAGCTCCTGCTCGTACCAGACCCCGCGGTAGAACAGCAGGTCCTCGGGGGTCGGGTGCGGCAGGAGCGCGTCCAGCTCCCGGACGTTGCGCTCGACCTCCAGTTCGACGCGGGCCAGGTAATCGAACAGGACGGCGAACCGGCGGCGGACGGCGTCCGGGTCGTTGACGGTGAAATCCACCGACTCCAGCGGGATCGGGGGGTGCTCCTCGCCGAGCTTGCGGACGTGCGCCTGAAGCTGCTGGGACGTGATTCCGCTGCGCATGCCGCGCAGTCTAGGTCGGCGGCGCCGCCGCCCTCGAACCGGGCGTCAGGCGAACAGCAGCGGCACGTTCATCGCCGCCATGTAGGCGCCGACCGCGAGGGTCATCGCGACGAAGGCGTAGGCGAGCGCCTTCGGCGACACCCGCGTGGTCACCTTCTGGCCCAGCAGCGAGCCGACCGTGGCCACCACGGCGAAGGCGCCGATCACCGGCCAGTCGATCGCCAGGCCGCTGCCGGCGCGGGCCGCCAGGGCCGTCATCGTGTTGAGGGCGATGACGAACAGCGACGTGCCGACGGCGGCCTTCATCGGCAGGCCCAGCGCGAGCACCAGGGCGGGGACGACCGCGAAGCCGCCCCCCACCCCGAAGAAGCCCGTGAGGAAGCCGACCCCGGTCGCCGTGACGACGAGCGGCACCACCCGCGAGGTCTCGACCACGGCCGCGGCCGCCCCGCTGCGCCGCTGGCGGCGCCACATCAGGAACGCGACGACGAACATCAGCCCCGAGAACGCCGACAGCAGCACGTGCGACGCGATGCCGGCCGACAGGAACGAGCCGAGCAGCGAGCCGCCGATGCCGATGACGCCGAACACCGCTCCCTTGGCCCAGCGCACGTTGCCCGCCCGGTGGTGCGGCAGGGCGCCGACCAGCGCGCTGAGGCCCACGATGATGAGCGAGCCGGTGGTGGCGGCCTGGGGCGACTGGCCCAGCAGGTAGACCAGCGCCGGCACCGTCAGGATCGAGCCGCCCGCGCCGAGCGATCCCACCGCGAGCCCGATGACGAGCCCCAGTGGGATCACCCAGAGCAGTTGGCTCAACGCGGAGCCATCCCCGTCACGACCTGGCGGCCGCGGCGCAGCCAGCCCATCGTGCCCTCGTTGATGCTGACGGCCTCACGGCCGGCGCGGTCGAGCAGCACCATGCCGTGCTGGCTGCGGTTGCCGCTGCGGCAGATCACGTACACCGGGTCGCCCGCCGGCACCTCGGCGACCCGACGGGCCAGCTGACCCAGCGGGATCAGCACCGCCCCCGGCACGTGGCCCTCGACGTACTCGTCCGGCTCCCGGACGTCCAGGACGGTGAGGTCCTGACCCTCCCAGAGCGTGACGAAGTCGTCCATCTCGATGGTTCGCATATGAGTGATCCTCCCAGGTCAGGCGATCGCGGCGATCGCGTTGTAACCGCCCAGCACGTCGGAGACGTCGGGGTAGCCGTGCTTGCGCAGCCAACTCGCGGCGACGCTGGACCGATAGCCGCCGGCACAGTGCAGGACCACCGGCCGGGCGGGGTCGAGCTCGTCGGCCCGCTTCGGCAGTTCGGCGAGCGGGATGTGCTTCGCGCCCTCGACGACGCCGTTGACCAGTTCGCCCTCGTTGCGGATATCGACGAGCTGGACGTCCGGGTCCTCGATCACGGCGAACATCTGCTTGGGGGTGAGGCGGCTGGCGCGCTCGGCCAACTCCTGATGGGTGTAGAGGTACTCCTCGACGTTCGGCACGTAGCCGACGGCGTTGTCGAAGCCGATGCGCGCCATCCGCAGGGCGGTCTCCTGCTCGCGGCCGGGCTCGGCCACGATGACGAAGGCGTCCCCGGGCCGGATCACCATGCCGGCCGTCTCGGCCATGCGGCCCTCGAAGCCGACGTTGATCGACCCGGCGATGTGACCGGACGCGAAGTCCATCGGGTCCCGCGAATCCAGGATCACGGCGCCTTCGCGCAGGGCGGCGGCCAGGCCGGCGGCGTCCAGGGCGGGGACCGTGGCCCCCAGCTCGCGCACCGGCCGCTCGGCCTTGTTGATGCCGGCGTCGAAGCCGAAGTAGGCCGGCGCGGACGGCTGCCCCTCGGTGACGATGTCGATGAACCGCTCCTCGGTCATCGGCTGGCAGGCGTAGTTGGACGCCCGCTGCTCGCCGATCGTGGACTGCTTCTCCGTGGAGAGGTTCTTGCCGCACGCCGAGCCGGCGCCGTGGGCGGGGAAGACCCGGACGCCGTCGGGCAGGCCCATGAGCTTGCGCTGGATCGAGTCGTAGAGCTGCGAGGCGAGTTCGGTCTGGCTGACGCCGACGGAGGTCAGCAGGTCGGGACGCCCCACGTCGCCGATGAACAGCGCGTCGCCGGTCAGGACGCCGTAGGGCTCGGTGTCGGTGGCGTGCTCGAACACCAGCACGCTGATCGACTCGGGCGTGTGCCCGGGGGTGCTCATGATCTGCAGGGTGACGTCGCCGAGGCTGATGCGCTCGCCGTCGGCCAGGGGCCGGAAGTCGAACTCGGGCTTCGCCGCCTCGCCGTAGCCGATCCAGGCGCCGGTCGCCCGGGCGAGCTCGAGGTGGCCGGACACGAAGTCGGCGTGGAAGTGGGTCAGGATGACGCCCTTGATCGTCAGGCCAGCCTCGGCGGCGTCGGCGAGGTAGACCTCCACGTCGCGGCGGGGGTCGACGACCACGGCGTCGCCCGTGGTCTCGTCGCCGACGAGGTAGGACGCCTGGGACAGGCAGTCGAGGTAGTACTGGGTGAACTTCACGGCGGGCTCCTTGTTCGGTCGGATTCGGCACGAAGGGGGTGTCTGCTCACCTGAACGCTATACCCCCGGGGGTATATTCCCCAAGTCGCGGCGGCCCGCCGCCAGGCCTAGCGCCCCCAGTTCGGCGAACGCGGCCAGCGACTCGGCCGCGGCCTCGGCGTCCAGCAGGACGGCGGCGAACCCGCCCTGGACGAGAACGTAGTCGCCCACCCGGGCGTCCGGGACGTACGCCAGGCAGCAGGACGCCGACCGTCCCGCAGCATCCAGGGTCGCCATCGGCAGGTCGCCGGGCGTGATGGCGACGATCCGCAGCGGGAACCCCACGCACATCTCAGACCTCCTCGCCGCCGACGCTACCCCCGCGGGGCGTCCGGGTCAGCCGCGACCGTTCCCGCGGCCATTGCCGGCGCCCGCGCCGGCCGCGGCCTCACCGTTGCCGCCCAGGTTCCCGCCGACGTTGCCGCCGCCGCCCGCCGACCGGGCGGCATAGAAGGGGGTGTACCGGTCGAAGAAGTCGCGTTCGGTGCACCCCAGGCAGGGGTGCCCGGCGCCGACCGGCCACCCGGCCTTCAGGTTCCACTTCACCGTGGGGCAGGCGCTGTAGGTCTCCGGGCCGTGGCACCCGACCTTGCGCAGGCACCAGCCCCGCCGGGCGCCCGCATCGTCGAACACGCCGACGAACTCGCGCGCCCCCCAGTGCGGACGGCGCTCGCAGGCGGAGTGGATCGTGCGGCCGTAGGCGAAGGTGGGCCGCCCCTGCTCGTCGAGCGCCGGCGGCTTGCCGGTGGTGAGCAGTTGCACGATCGTGGCGGCGATCACGTCCGGCACCGGCGGGCACCCGGCCACGTTGACGACCGGCCGATCGGTCAGGACGGCGTCCACCCCCACGGCGCCGGTCGGGTTCGGCCGCGACGCCTGGACGCTCCCCCACACCGCGCACGCGCCGACGGCGAGCACGGCGGTCGCGTTCTGGGCGGCGTCCCGCAGCACCGCCTCGGCGGACCGGCCGCCGATCGTGCAGAAGGCGCCGCCGGCGCCGCGGGGGATCGAGCCGTTCACGACCAACAGGTGTGGTTGCGCGGTCGCGGCCCGCAGCGCCTGCTCGGCGGCCGCCCCCGACGGCGCCATGAGCAACTCGAGGTAGTCGACCGACAGCAACCGCAGCAGGATCTGCTCGACCGTGGTCTCGCCGGAGCGCAGCAGGCTCTCGGCGCAGCCGGTGCACTCCTGGAGTTGGAGCCAGACCACGACGGGACGCGGCAGCGTCTCCAGCGTCGAGGCGATCGCGCCGGGGCTCGGGGACGGGCCGGACGCCGACGGCCCGCCCGGGGTCGTCGGGCCGGGTCCGCCCGCCGTGCAGGCCGCCAGCGGGGCCCCGGCGGCCAGCAGCGCCGCCAGCCGCCCGCAGAAGCTCAGGAAGTCCCGGCGGCTCACCCCGTGCCGCGCGAGGTTCTCCCCGAGGGTGGGCTCGGTCCAGAACGGCACCGCGGGGGGATTGATCGGGTTGTCCATGGCAGACCTCCGAACGCGTTCACCCCAGCATCGTCCGGTTCGGGCCGCCGCGTCCCGCCGACGGGCGATCTTTCACGAAAGGTTCACGGGGGCCCGTCCGGGCGGAGGATCGTCACGGCCAAGCCCATCGCCCCGGCCGGCGCCGAGGCACAGGGCAGGCAGGGGTCCGCCGCCCGGATCGACGCCTCCAGGCCGGCGTCCGAACCGGCCCGCGCCGCCGCGGCCAGCAGGGCCGCCAGCCAGGGCTCGTTCTGGGCCGTCGGGGTCAGGATGCGACAGCCCGAGACCGTCCCCGCGGCGTCCACCTCGTAGGTGTGGGCGAGCAGGCCGCGCGGCCCCTCGACCCAGCCGGTCGCGGCGGACGCCGGCGGCGCGGCCTCGGCCCGGAGCGGGCCGGTCACGAGGGCCGGCCGCTCGAGCAGGTCGGCGATCGCCTCCACCGAGTGCAGGGCGAGCACCGCGCGGGCCGCCGGCACGCCGCCGCCGGACGCCAC
>JAAYTZ010000111.1 GCA_012517965.1 Propionibacterium sp.
ATACACGGCGGTACGCTTCACGGCGAAAGTGCTTCCTTGCGCGGGACTTCTTACGACTTCGACACTCGTATTATCCCAAGCCGGAAGCACTTTCGCTGTTCAAAACCCCGGATCAACAGCCCCCGTCATGAAAGCACGAGGTTAGACCAGCCGGAGGTCGGTCGGCGTCGCCAGAGTGCGGGTCACGGGCCAGTCAACCGAGCACGCCACCGCCAGTAGAGGCTGAGCCAGCAGGCCCACACTCTCATTTGGGGCATGTGCGTGATGTCACGCCCATCGGCAGTTGAGCGAGATCACGAGCGCCGACGTCGACGACCGCCACTGGGCAGATCCGTGAGTGGCACGGACGTCTGGGTGGAGGTCAGGGGTTGAGGATGGTGTCCGTGACCTGGGCGGTGCGGAGGGCGCTGTGGCCCGTGCTGGGGCAGGTCCCGGTGCCGCGGAGTTCGTCCAGGATGGTGGCGACGAGTGGTTCGTGGACGTGGGGCGGGTCGGGGATCTCGTGGGTCACGGTCCCGGTTTCGGTGGTGATCCGGATCGGGGTGGGGGCGAAGCTCGCGAAGCTGAGGACGCCGCGGGTGCCGATGAGGACGGTTTCGTCGACGTGGTCGGGGGTGCCGAACGCCCACGAGCCGGATCCCGTCACGTCGGTGAACCGGTAGCTGGCGGAGACGGCGTGGGTGTCCGGTGAGGTGACGCCGGCGGCATCCGTGGCGGGGCCGAGCAGCCAGTCGAGCAGGTCGAGGGTGTGGCAGGCGGTCTCGTAGAACTCGCCGCCGCGGTTGCGTTGGGGGTCCCAGCGCCAGTTGCTGAAGTCGGTGGGTTTGCGCCAGGTGGTGTGCACCGACAGGACGCGGCCCAGGACGCCGTCGTGGAGCAGGTCGCGGATCTTGAGGCAGCGCGGCAGCGTGCGCCGGTAGTAGGCGACCCAGAGGTGGACGCCGGCGGCGTCCGCGGTCTCGACCATCCGGCGGGCCTCGGTGGCGGACAGGGCCATGGGTTTCTCGACCAGCACGTGTTTGCCGGCCCGGGCGGCGGCGATGGCGTACGGGTGGTGGGTGTCGGTCGGGGTGGCGATGTAGACGGCGGTGACGTTGGGGTCGTCGATGACTGCTTGGGCGTCGGTGGACCACCGTTCGACTGCGTGTCGTTGGGCGAAGTCGCGGGCGCGGTCTGGGTCGCGGCGCATGACGTGGACGACGTCGGAGTCGCTGCTGCGGAAGATGGCCGGGGCCGCCTTCACTTCGGTCACGTTGCCGACCCCGATGATGCCCCAACCGATCATGCCGTCATCATCTCCCGCGCACTCCGGGCGATGGCCCGGTTCCACGGCCAGTCGGTCAACGGCGGGGAGGCGGAGCGCTCCTTCAGGGCGATCGTGCAATCTGCCGGTTGTGGGCTGTGACTACGGGGGAGCGGGGAACTCGCGCAGGGTGAGCGCGTCGTCCCGCGCGGGGGGAGCGCATTGACCCGCGCAGGGGGGAGCGCAGCAAGGAACGTTCGGGCAGTGGCCTGACCGCGTAATCCGCGGAGAGGGCACGGACATGAGCGTTGGGACTTTGTTGGGTGCACGGGACGGAACGATGAGCCTGTCGGCCAGGTTGCGGGGCCTGGCTGCTGCTGTGGCGCTGGCCGGCCTGTTGGTGGGCCTGCCTTTGGCGCTCATCCAGTCCGGGCCGCCGACGTCGGGCTACGGCTGGGTCTGGGCGGCGCTGGTCACCGAACTCACCGCCGCGGACGACGGCACCCTCGCCCTCGTCCTGTTCAAGTTGGTCGGTTGGATCACTTGGGCTGGGTTGGCGCACATGATCCTGGTCAAGATTCGGCACCTCGAACCCGCCGACGCGCCCGCGGCCCTCGGCGACTCCGAGCGCCGCCCCGACCTCGACCAACCCTGGCGACAGCGCTGCGATCAAGCCGGCCAGCTGCCCAGCGATCTGTCAGTGGCCCCCACCGAGGAGGACCTGGCGACGTTGGCGCCGCACGTCACCGCCGAGGTCCGCACCCTGGTGGCACAGGCCGATCCCACCCTGGACGCAGACCTGGCCCGCTGGCGGGATCCGGCCTGCCCGGTACCGCGTCTCAGCCTGTTGGGGCCGGTGACCCTCCGGCTGCCGGCCGGACGGCCGGACCTGCCCGAGGCCATCCGCCGGCGCGCGCTCCTGCTCGACCTGCTCGCCTTCCTGGCGCTGCACCCCCAGGGCGCGTCCCGGGATCAGATCGCCGACGCCCTCGGTGTCACGCAGGACCGCGTCCGCAAGTACGTGTCGGTGCTGCGCCAATGGCTGGGCGCAGACCCAGCGACGAGGCGCCAGCACGTGCCGGAGTCGACCCAATCCGCGGCCGCCCGGACCCGCGGCGTCCATCTCTACGAGCTCGAGGGCGTCTTGGTCGACGCGGACCTGTTCCGCCGGCTCCGCGTCCGCGGCCAGACCACAGGACCCGACGGCATCCAGGATCTGCGTGACGCGCTCTCCCTGGTGACGGGACGCCCCCTGGATCAACTGCGCACCAAGGGCGGCCTGTGGCTGGCGGGCGGGACGCGGTACGACCACGTCCTCGCTGCCGCCGTCGTCGAGGTCGCCCACGTGCTCGCCCTCGACGCCGTGCAGCGCCGCGAATACGCCGAAGCGCGTGGCGCCGCCGAGGTGGCCACGGTGGCCGCCCCCTACGACGAGGTCGCGACCCTCGACCTGGTCGCCGCTGTCAGGGCCGAGGGGCGGGTGAGTGAGGCCGACCGGATCTTGCGCAGCCAGGTCTTCGCCCCCGTCAGCGCCGAGGATGCCCCCGGCACGGCCAACCGTCGTACCGGTGCCCTCACGAAGACGCACGGCTCCACCCGTGGCCTGCCGCGGGCAGGATGGTGGGGTGACCTATGACGTGCAGGCCGTTCGCCGCCGGTTCCCGGCCCAGACCGAGGGCGCCGCTCACTTCGACGGCCCGGGCGGTACGCAGACCCCGGACGTGGTCGCGGACGCGGTCCGGGACGCCCTGGTGGCGGCGGTGTCGAACCGTGGCGTGGTGACGGCGTCCGAACGGCGGGCGGAGGCGATCGTGGCCGACGCGCGGGCGGCGATGGGGGACCTGTTGGGCAGTGACCCGGCGGGGATCGTGTTCGGGCGCAGCGCGACCGCGCTCACCTACGACCTGTCCCGGGCGTTCGCCAAACGGTGGGGGCCGGGTGACGAGGTGGTGGTGTCGCGGCTGGACCACGACAGCAACATTCGGCCCTGGGTGCAGGCTGCGGACGCCGTGGGTGCGGCGGTCCGGTGGGTCGAGTTCGACCCGGTGACGGGGGAGGTGTCGCTGGCGGCGGTGGAGGAGGTGTTGTCGGAGCGGACCCGGTTGGTGGCGATCACGGCGGCGTCCAACCTGATCGGTACCGGGCCGCCGATCCGGCAGATCGCCGAGCGGGTGCACGCGGTGGGGGCGGTGCTGTGGGTGGACGGCGTCCACGCGACCGCGCACGCCTCGGTCGACCGGCCGCGGCTCGGGGCCGATGTGTGGACCTGCTCGCCGTACAAGTTCCTGGGCCCCCATCTGGGGGTGGCGGCCGCGGATCCCGCGTTGTGGGAGACGTTGCGGATGGACAAGCTGCTGCCGTCCACCGACGACGTCCCGGAGCGGTTCGAGTTGGGCACCTTGCCCTATGAACTGCTGGCCGGGGTGACGGCGGCGGTCGGGTTCCTCGCCGGTCTCGACCCGGACGCCGCCGGTACCCGCCGCGACCGGCTGGTCGCCTCGTTCGCGGCGTTGGAGGACCACGAGGACGCCCTGCTGGCGGTCCTGGAGCCCGCGCTTCGGGGACTGCCCGGCGTCACGGTGTACAGCAACGCCGCGGCCCGGACGCCGACGCTGCTGTTCACCCACGAGCGGTACAGCCCCGCCGACGTGTACCGGGGCCTGGGGGAGCGCGGGGTGAACGCCCCGGCGTCCCACTTCTACGCCCTGGAATGCTCCCGCAGGCTCGGGCTGGGCGACGCCGGCGGCGTCCGGGTGGGGTTGGCGCCCTACACCGACCACACCGACGTCAACCGACTGCTGGACGCCCTCGGCGACCTGCTCGCCTGACCGCCTCCCAGCCCACCCTCCCCGCGCGGTTTCGCCGCTGGAAATCGTCGGTCCGCTGATTGGCCGCTGACGTCGGCTGATTCGTCTCCCATTCTGGGAACGCTTGCTGTCCCCCCTTGGGCATTGATGTCCCCTCCCGGCTCCCCAGGCCCCTGCCAAGGGGCGTCCGAAAAGAAATTGAGGGACATTTCCTGACGATGGGGGACAGTGCGACGACAAGGCCGGACAAGTCCATCTGTGGATACTGATCGCTCGTTCCGGGCGTGGGGGACAGTGCCTTTGTGGACATCTGGGAGGACATCGACTTGGTCAGCTTCTCGCGTCAAACCGCGAGGAGAGGACGATGACAATGAGCGTTGCCGAGAAGTTGGGGTTCTCCGCGAAAGGCCCCGAAACGGTCAATGCGGAAACGTGGCAGCAATGGTGCCGGCAGCACCCGGTTCTGGCTCGTTTCGACAACGTCGACGGGTTGCGCGAGTGGGTCCGGTCTGCCCCGGTGGAGGAGTCGGGGGAGGTGTTGTGGGCGCTGGCGCAGTTGGCGGCGGAGGACGGCGGCGACGATCTGTACGCCGCGCGTTGGTTGGCGTGGATCCTGCTGGGCGGCATCACCTTGCTGGGGCGACGCCTGCGGGGCGTCGGTGACCTGGACCATCAGTTGGCCGTGGCGCTGTGGCTCGAGGTGCGCACGTTCCCGTGGCGCACCCGCCGCCGCGTGGCCGGCAACATCTACCGCGGCGTCCGCGTCCGGGTTCTGACCGACGCCGGCCGGTCCTGCCGGCGGGAGGATCCGGGGCGGCACCTGCTGCTGGTGCCCAGTCCGCTTGACCTGCAGCCCTTCTGCCCCGAACCGCCCGACGAGGAGGACCCCGCCGACGAACTGGCGGCCTTGCTGGACTGGGCCTGCGATAACGCCGTGATCCCGGCAGCCCGTCGCGCTCTGCTGCAGCACCTGGTCCAGGCCTGGCATCACACGGACGCCCAGGCCAAGCGCGGCCCCCATCAGGGGCTGCTGAGCCGGGAGGTCACCTTGGAGGTGGCCCGCCGCTCGGGGTTGTCGACCCGGACCGTCCGTCGGCACACCGCCGCCGCTTTGGCGGCCCTGTCCGCCGCCGCCCCTCATTACTCCCGCTCGGCCTGACCGGTGTGGCCGCCAACCACCCCCGCCAGGGCCTCCTGTTGATGAAGGAGTCATCCATGCCCGAAACCGCCCCGCCCGCCACCCTCTCCTCGCCTTCCTGGACGCCGTCGCTGCCGGAGTTGCGCGACGCCGCCCGTGCCCTGCGCGCCGGGCACTTCCGGCGCCCCACTCTGGCGGGCTGGGCCCCCGAACCGGCAGAGCGTGCCGTGCTGGTGGTCGGCTGCGGCGGCGGGGTCGGGGCCACAACGGTCGCGGTGGCGATCGCCACCGCACGACCCCCGTCCAGAGTCGTGGAGTGCTGCGACGCCGACCGGTCCGGGTTGGTGGCCGCCAGCTTCACCGAGCTCGGCGAGACCGACGACGGCTGGCTGCGCGGACGCCGCGGCGACGTCCTGCTGGAACGCCGTGCTCCCCACGACCGCACCACCGAGCCGCGACCGCCCGGGCGGGCGGCTGACTGCCCGGTCACCGTCCTCGACCTGGGCGCAGACCCGAGGTGGGCCGACAACCCGCGGGGGTTGGCTGACCTGCCCGCCTACGCCCCGGTCGTCCTGGTCACCCGCGTCTCACTGCCCGGGCTGCGCCGCCTCGAAGCGACCCTGCTGGCGCTCCCCGCCGCGGACGTCGCGGCCGCAGCGATCCTCGGACCGCCGCGACGCCGCTGGCCCAAGTCACTGATCCACAGCCGGGGCCCACGCACCCGTGACCTGGAGGACGACGGTCGACTCGTCGTCATCGCCGCTGACTGGCACCTGGCTCTCCACGGCCTGGACGCCGCCCCTCTGCCTTCCCACTGCCTCAGCGCTGGCCGGGTCCTGGCTGACCTCGCCCTGCCCGAAAACCCCTGAACCCCACCCAGTTCGAAAGGAACCCTCATGTTCACGCTGCTCACCGCCCCGTCGGCGACCCTGGCCGGGCTGCTCCCGCTGGTGATCTGCCCGGTGGCGCCGCCCGGCGCCCAGGTGCAGGCCGACAAGCTGGCCGGCTACGTCTTGTGGGGCGTGCTGATCCTGTTCATCGTGGGAACCGCGGTCGCGGTGGCCTCGATCGTGGCGGGTCGGGTGTTCCACTCCCCGCACGCCTCGAAGGCGGGCGTGGTCGGGTTGCTGGTGATCATGATCGCGGCCGTCTTGTACATCGTGGCGCCGACGATCGTGTCCTCCATCACCGGCACGGGCTGCATCGGCTGACCCCCGCCATGACCCCCCGAACCGCCCACCGTCGGGCTCGTGGCCGCGACCTGATCGATCCGAACCCCGCCTGGTCCCGGGACCGGCTGCGGCTTCTCGCCGGCGGGGTGGTCGCGGCGGCGGTGGTGGTGCTGGTCGGGCTGGGCCTGGCGATCCACCAGGCCCTCGACCCCACCCGCACGACGGCGTCCGCCCCCGACCCCACCCCGGTGGTGAGGTCGACGGCCGCGGGGACCGCAGCCGTGCCAGGCGCGGGTCGGGACGCGGCCGCCGCGGCCCCGATGCCGGCGGTGCCGGGCGGGCGGGCGGCAGAGCTGCCCCCGGCTGTCGCCCCGGCCGCGCTGCGGCTCCCGCAGCCGACGGTGTTGCGGGGCCCTGGTGGGGTGGCGTCGGGGTTCCCGCGCACGGTGGAGGGGGCGTTGGCCCAACTGGCCGCCATCGACGAGTTCGTGTTGACCACCATGCAGCCCGCCACCGCGGTCGAGGTGTACCAGGCGTGGGCGACCGAGGGTGGGGTGCCCGCCGACGCCTGGGTCCTGACGCGGCACGTGACCTCGTTCAGGTCCACCCTGAACCGTGCCGGCACGGGCGTCACCGCCAGAGTGACGGTCTCTCCGGCGGCGGGATTGGTGAAGGCCACCGATGGCCCCGACTGGCTGGTGGGCTGCGTGCTGTTGGACGTGCGGGCCACGGTGAAGACCGAGGCCCGGCTCGGGTTCGGCCACTGCGAACGGCTCCAATGGGACGCCGCCGCGCAGCGTTGGCTCATCGCCCCCGGGACCCCACCCGCCCAGCCCGGCGCCGTGACCCCCGGCACCGCTGCGGCCGCCCAGGTCGGCTGGCGACCCTTCACCGCTTCGGCCTGACCCAGTCCCAACCCCGTCCCCTGTCCTGGAAGGTGCCTTGCCGTGTTTGGTTTGCCGTGGGATCCGTTCAGTCAGCTGGCCTCGGAGGCGGCGAAGTTGATTGCCCAGGGCTGGATCGCGGTCATGTTGTCGATGTGGAACGGCGGCTTGTGGCTGTTGCGGTTGGTCTTGAACTTCATGGACGCCTTCCTGACGCCCGACTTGTCCGAGGACGGCCCCGGCGCTCAGCTGTACCGGACCACGTTCTGGCTCGGGGCAGCCCTGATGCTGGTGCTGTCGGTCGTTCAGCTGGGGGTGGCGGCCGTCCGCCGGGACGGCAAGAGCCTGGCCCGGCTGCTGATCGGGACCGCCCAGTTCGCAATGGTGTGGGTGGCCTTCCTGACCTACACGGTCACCCTGGTGGCGGCGGCCGGCGGGCTGACCCGGGCGCTGATGGAAGCCCTGCTCAACGTCACCAAGTGGGCGGACTGGCAGCCGTGGACCCCTTTCGAGGTGCAGACGATCACGGACGCGGTGTTGGCCACCGTGTTGGGGATGATGGGCATCTTCTTGTTGCTGTCGGCGATCGCCCACTTCTTCATCATGATCACCCGCGGGGCGGCGCTCCTCGTGCTGGTGGCCACCGCCCCGATCGCCGCCGCCGGCCTGGTCGGCGAGTTGGGCCGGTCGTGGTTCTGGAAGACATTCCGCTGGCTGCACGCGGCCGCGTTCACCCCGCCGATGGTGGTGCTGGTGATGGGCGTCGGCGTCCAGTTGGCCAACGGGGTCGCGATCGGCACCGCCGACGGCATCGAATCCTCCGTGGGGACGGCGTTCCCGGCCGTGATGTTGATCGCTGCGTCGGTGGTGTCGCCGTTGGCATTGTTCAAGATGCTGTCGTTCGTCGATCCCGGCACCGCGACCGGGGCGGCGATGCGCAGCGGCCTCGCGGCCTCGGGTGGCCTGCAGGGCCTGCTGGCCGGGAACCGCTCGACAGGCTCGTCGGCGGCGTCCTCGTCGACGGCCGAGGGCCGCTCAGCCGGGGAAGCGAGCGCCGAGGACGCCCAGGCCTCCCGAGTCGACACGGCCCTCAACGCTCCCGGACGCGGCGGCAGCGGCAGCGACGGCAGCGGCAGCGACGGCAGTGGCGCGGGGCAGCCGGGGGGCCGGTACTACGGCGGGTCCCGCTCTCGCCCCACCGACGATGGGTCGCGTGCCGCCGATGGCGGTGGGGGTCCGCTCGGGATGGTGCGGGGCGGGTTGAGTGCCGGGATCGGAGCGGTGATGGGGGCCGGCGCAGCGGCGGTCGCCGTCGGCGCGGACCAGGCCAACCAGGCCGGTGTCGGCCACAACGCCTACTACCCCGACCACCACGCCGGTGGCGGTCACCGCCCCCAGCCCACCCAAACCGGAGCCCACACCCCCTCCGGCGGCAGCGGCGGCGTCCCTGGCAGCGGTGGGGGAGGCGGTGCGGGCTGCGATCAGCCTGACGGCGGGGCAGCGGCGGACGGGCCGACGCCTACGGGTGAGGCCGCTCCGGTACCGGTCGGCGTGCAGGGGACAGGCCCGACCGGAGGGCGTCCGTTCTCGGGTTCGGACGAGCGGCCCCCGGAGCCCGAGCCGACCCAGCCGGACGTCGAGCGCGACGACCCGGCCAGCTTCTGACAGGCAAGGACGGAGACGGAGGTCTTGGTGATGGCGGTCGTGTTCAGCGAGTATGCGAAGGATCGCGTGGGGTGGTTCTTCGGGTTGACCGGTCCCCAGTTGATCGCGGTGCTCGTCGCCGGAGGGCCCGTGCTGTGGGCGTTCAACGCGAAGTGGTGGCCGGGCGTGGCCGGGTTCGCCGCCGCCTGGGGGCTGGTGATCGTGTTGGTGGTGGTGCCCGTGCACGGCCGCACGGCGACCGGTTGGTTGTCGGCGGCGGTCCGGTACTCGATCGGGGCGCTGGCCGGGTGGACGGTGTGGCGGTCGAAGGCGTCCCGCGGCGCGATCGAGGAGTTGGGTGAGCCGGACCTACCCGGCGTGTTGTCGGGGACCACGATCCACGACGGGCCGCCGGTGGGGATCCATCAGCGGCGGGTGGCGTTGATCCAGCACCACCCGGCCCGCACCTGGGCGGTGACCGCTCGGTTGACGCACGCCGGCATCACCACCGCGGATGCCGGTGAGCGGGCCCGACTGGGCCGGGGGTTGGCGCAGTTGCTGGAGGCTGTCTCCCGCACCGAGTTGGTCGGTGAGGTGCTGTTCATGGTGCGGACCGTCCCCGAGGACGGCGCGACCCGCGCCCAGTACCTGGCCGATCACCGCCGCCCCGGCAGCCTGGCCGCGGTGCAGGCCATCAACAACGACCTGGCCGTGTCCCTGACCCGGGCCGCGGTCCGCACCGAAGCGTTCGTCACCGTCGTCGTCGCCGAACAACGCCTCGCGAAAGCCGCCAAGGAGACCGGAGGTGGGGTGGACGGCCGTGGCCGGGCCTTGTACCTGGTGATGAGCGAGGTGGAGGCCCACCTACGGGGCGCGGTCGAGATGACCGAGGTGTGCTGGCTGACCTCGCCGGAGTTGGCGGCGGTGGTGCGGACCGGGTTCGCCCCCGGCGACGCCGACTCGATCACGTCGGCGGTGTTGGCCCATGACAAGGACGCCGGGGTGAACGCCGAGGTGCCGTGGGCGATGGCCGGCCCGTCGGGGGCCGACCTGGCCGTGCGGCACTACTCCCACGACGCCTGGAACTCGATCTCGGCGACGATCAAGCTGCCCGACAAGGGCGCCGTCATGGGGGCGCTGGCGCCAGTGTTGATGCCGTCCCAGGCCGGGGAGCGCCGCAGCCTGCTGGTCGCCTACCCGGTGGTCGGGCTGTCCCGGGCCGAGCGCCAGTCGAACTCGGCCCAGTTCGGCGCCGACTTGTCCGAAGCGCTGAAAGAGAAGGTGGGGGTGCGGACTGATGCCCGCGGCCGCCGCCAGATCGCCCGAAGCCGCGCCATGGAGGAACACCTGGCTTCGGGGAACGCGATGATCCGCCCCTATGCCATCGCGACCGTGACCGTGCCCAAGACGGTCCGGGTGGCCGAGTACGGCCGCCGCCTCGACGCCGCCATCCGACAGGCCGGGTTCGCCCCGATGCGACTCGACCTGGTGCAGGACGCCGCCTTCGTCGCGTCCAGCTTGCCGCTCGGGGTCTCGTTGACCCGCTCGAAGGACGCCTGACATGCCCCGCCACCCCAACCGGTCGGGCCGAGACGTGGCCGGACTGCTCGGCGACTTCGACCACGACCTGCCCCGAATCCCCGCCGAGGCCAAACGGCCCCGTGAGAAGCGGCTGTTCGAGTTGAGGCCGGCCCGCGGGCGGCGGCGTCCCGGGGCGGGTTGGTCACCGGCTGGGGTGCCGGTGTCGGTGTGGCGGATGACCAGCGATCAGGCGCCGGTGTTGTGGCCGTTCGTGGCCGCGCCCGCCTTGCCGCCCACCGGCGCCCAGATGGGCATCGACTACTTCTCCGGGGCGTCGATGTACTTCGACCCGAACGCCTGGGTCCGTGACGACGCCATCCCGGTCACCAACGCCAACGTCCTGGTCCAGGGCAAGCCGGGCACCGGCAAGTCCGCGACGATCAAGGCTTGCGCCGTGCGGATGTCCGACTTCGGCTACCGCACCCTGGTGTTGGGTGACCCGAAAGACGAGTACGAGGACCTGTGCCGGTTCCTCGGCCAAGACCCCATCGTGATCGGCCCCGGCCATCCCCACCGGATCAACCCGCTCGCTTTCGGTCCGCTCGCCCAGGGCTGGGACACCCTGGATGCCACCGAGTTGGAGCAACGGTCCCAGACGGTGTTCAACCGGTGGCTGACCGTGCTGCGGGGCCTGGTCGGGTCGCAGCGGGTCGGGCAACACCACATCCCGTTCGGGCCCTCGGACGAGGTCGCGGTGCTCACCGTCTTGCGGGACCTGACCGGCTACAGCGACGGCTACACCCGACTGGTCGAGGCCACCATCCCTCAGGTGTGGCGAGCCTTGTCCGATCCCACCGACGCGCTGGTCGCGGACTGCCGGTTCGCCGACGTGCGGCAGTTCCTCGATCAGACCCGGCTGCTGCGCGACTCGCTGGGCAAGTTGGTCCAAGGCGAACTGGCCGGCATGTTCGACGCCCCCACCAACATCAACCTCGACTGGAAAGCGCCCATCACCTCCCTGTCGCTTTCTCGGGTGTCCGATGAGGCGGTCGGGATCGCGCTCACCTGCGTCAACTCCTGGGGCCGCGGCATGCGCGAACTCGCCGACCCCGGCGACATGCGGCTGGTCATCCGCGACGAGGTCTGGCGGCAGATGCGACTCGGCCCCGAAGCCGTCAAGTCCTTCGACGCCGACCTGCGGCTGTCCCGCAAAGACGGCGACATCCAGATCGCCGCCGCCCACAAACCTTCCGACTGGCTATCCGTCGGCGACGCCAACTCGCAGGCGGTGGCGATCGCCAAAGACATGCTGCACCTGGCCGACACCAAGATCCTGTGCGGCCAAGACGCCGAGGTCGCCGACGAACTCAACCAACTCCTCGACCTGGGCGCTATCGGGCAGAACCTGGTCACCGGCTGGTGCCGCCAGGCCCGCGGCCGCGCCGTGTGGATGCTCGGCGACCGGCTCTACAAAGTCCAAACCACCCTGCACCCGCTCGAGCGCCAGCTCACGTACACCAACGCCGCCCTCGAGGAAGCTGGGGATCGCTCATGAGCAAACTCCTGGTCGCCGCCGCGCTGCTGGCCGCGCTGATCGGCGGGGCGCCGTTCGCTGCCGGGCTGGTGCTGGTCACGCTCGGCACCCCGGCGGTCGACGAACAACTGCGGGTCACCAGCTGCAGCTACGCCACCCCGGCCACGGACGGTGGTTGGACGATGCCGCTCGGCGAGCCGTACCAACTCCGGGACGGCTTCGGGCTGCGCTCCCATCCGCTGACGGGGGTCGAGCAACTCCACGAGGGCGTCGATCTGATCTCGACCGCGTCGACCAGCGCCCCTGTGCTCGCCGCCTCCGCCGGAGTCGTGCGGGTCGCCGACAGCGTGGACGACAGCGCGTCCGGCCGGCACGTCACCATCGATCACGCCGGCGGCCTCCAAACCCTCTACCTCCACCTGGCCAGCGTCGGAGTGACCGTCGGCCAACAAGTCACGGCCGGCCAGCAAATCGGCGTCGAAGGGACCACGGGTGCGTCCACCGGGCCCCATCTGCACTTCGAGGTCCACGCCCACGGCACCCCCACTGACCCCATCAAGGCCCTGCAGGACCACGGCGTGGTCGTCGACGGCACGCCCGGCCGGCCCACTGGCGGGCAGGCGCCGGTCTCGCTGGCAGTGACGACCGAGACCGGCACCGGCGAGGGGGGAGTTGGGTTCGAGCTGCCCGCCCCGGGCGAGCCCCGGCTCGTGTCGCTGTCCAACCCGCCGATCCCGATCCCGTCGGCGGTGCAAGCCCTTTACCAGCAGGCCGCCGCAGAAACACAACTGCCTTGGACGCTGCTCGCCGGGGTCGGCATGGAAGAGACCCACCACGGCGCCGTGATGACGCCCCACCCCCGTGGCGCGACCGGGCTCATGCAGTTCCTGCCGTCGACCTGGGCGACCGAGGGCCGCGACGGTGACGGCGACGGCCGTGCCGACATCACCAACCCCGCCGACAGTGCGGTGTCGGCGGCGCACTACCTGGTCAAGAACGGCGCCACCCGCGGCCCCGACGGCGTGAAGCAAGCCTTGCGCGTCTACAACCCGCGCGACTTCTACCTCAACGACGTCCTCTACTATGCCCACGCCTACGGCGGCGGCACCATTCTGGGCGGGCTCGCAGACTGCCCGCCCGGTAGCGCCCTCGGGGACCCGACCTTGCCGCCGATGACCCCCGAACGCATCCAGGCCATGTTCGCCTGGGCAACGGCGCGGGTCGGGTTGCCCTACCAACTGGGGGCCGAGGGCCCCGACGCCTACGACTGCTCCAGCTACGTCCAGGCCACCTTCCGCTCCATCGGGATCACCCTGCCCCGCACCGCCCGCGACCAACGGGCGTGGGTGGCCGCGGGGAACGGGTTCCGGGTGGCCCCCGGCGCCGAGCAGCCCGGGGACCTGGTGTTCACCAACACCTGGCTCGGGCCGAACGTCGTCGGCCACGTGATGCTGGTCTACGACCCGGCCAGCCACACCAGCCTCGAAGAAGCCGGCAAGGGAGCGGGCTTCTACCGCTACGACCGGTACGCCGACCGCACCATCTACGAGATCTGGCGCGTCGGCAACCTCACAGACACCGCTTGAATCCCTGGAAGGGCGCCCTCGGTCATGCAACAAGAACGCCGCACGAACCCTTACCCGTGGACCTGGGAACCTGCCGCCGCGGTCGGCCTCGGCGTTGCTCTGGTCGGCGCGCTCGGCGTCCAGGCCGGCCGCAGCCTCGCCCTGCTGGCCACTGGCCACGGCTGGCAGTGGCCCCCCGGCGACCAGCTGTTCCGTAGCCTGCCTGGCCTCCTCACCGGCAACGCATCGGTTGGCCTCACGACGGTCGGCCCGGCGGTGAGCGTGTCGCCGGCGGGCCTGGCGTCCGCGATCATCATCGTCGAAATCCTCCTGGCCCTCGCCCTGACGCTGGCCGGGAAGTGGGCGTGGGACCGCTGGGGCACCGGCCGGATTCTCGGCATGGCCAGTCGACCCGAAGCCGAACAGACCCTGGGGCTCACCCGGCTCCACCAGGTCCGGCGCATCATCCGCCCTGACCTCTACCCCAAACACCAACAGCCCTGGAAGGCGACCCGGCCATGACCCACCCGATCATCCCCTCGCGACACCCCGCCGACGGTGGTGTTGGGGTCAGGGTGCCGTCCGCGATCCGGCTCCCGGTCAACGAGCACCACGATCTGCCAGCGCCGCCCGCACTCGCGGCCCGTCGGCGACGGGTGAGGTTCGACCCGCGGCAGGTGGGCTGGCGGATCGGCACCGCCCATGAGCCGCGCGGCGGCGAGCTGTGGTGCCCGTGGGACCGCACCGCCGGCGTCATCGGGCCGCAGGGCTCCGGCAAGACCCTCGACCTGCTCACGCCGGCCCTGCTCGGCGCCCCCGGCGCCGCCTTGGTCACCCTCACCAAGCTGGACGACCTGCTCCTCACCCTGCAGGAGCGGCAACGCGACGGCCGTCCGTGCGTCGTGTTGGATCCGTTCGGACTGGCGCCCGGGGTCACCGACCTCACCTGGGACCCCATCGAGGGCTGCGTCGACCCCCACGTCGCCGAACGCCGTGCCAAAGCCTTCACCGCCGGCACCGTGAAGGCGTCGGCCCAGTCCGGCTCCGGGGACGCCGCCGCCCGCTTCTACGCCGCCGAGGCCGCCAAGGTCCTCCAGTGCTACTTCCACGCCGCCGCGCTCGTTGGCGACACCCTGGACGCCGTCCTGCACTGGGTCGCCAAGCCCCTCTCCAGCCCCCGCCCCGCCGAGATCCTCACCGAACACCCCCACGCCGCCCCGTTCTGGGCCGGCCTGTTACAGGGCGCCCTGCACGGCGACGACCGCACCGCCGGCAACACGATCACCACCGTCCAGCAGGCCCTGGCCCTGTTCTTCCAACCCGACATCCGCCGGCGCTGCGTGCCCGGCCCGGGGCGTCCGGCCGTCGACGTCGCCGCCATCATCCGGCGCAACGGCACCTTCTACCTTCTCGGCCGCGAAGACCCGTACGCGTCGGCGTCCCCGTTGATGACCGCCGTCGCCGAGCACATCCTCGACACCGCCCTGCAACTCGCCAGCGCCTCCCCGTACGGGCGGTTGTGTCCGCCGATGCTGTCGTGCCTGGACGAGATGCCGTCCACCGCACCGCTGCCGACGCTGATCACTCGGATGGCCAACGAACGAGCCCTCGGCCTGTCGTTCATCTGGGCCGCCCAAACGCGTCGGCAGCTCGACACCATCTTCGGCGAGCAGCAAGCCCGGGCCTTGTTCGGGCTCACCAACGTGCTGATCCTGTTCGGCGGCTCCAAGGACGTCGCTTTCAACAAGGAGGTCTCCGACCTCGCCGGCCCGGTCCGGGTTGCTCGAACCAGCTGGAACCTCGGCCAACACGGCGGCCGCACCGCCTCCGGGGAAGACATCCCGATCATCACGGCCGACGAGGTCCGTCAGATCCCCGCCCGCCAAGCCCTGGTTGTGGCCGAGAACGCGAAACCCCTGATCGCCCGCCTCACGCGCAGCATCGACGGCAAACCCGGACGCGCGCTGCTGGCCCAGCAGAGGGCCGCTCGCGACGCCATCAGCGTCAACCGCGCCACCCAGTCCGACGCCCAGAGCCGCACCGCCGAAGCCCACGCCGAGGCCCGTCGGCGCAACCTCAACCAGCCCCGGAGTACGCCGTGACGCGGACGCCCGAGCCGATGATCTGGCCCTTCCCGATGCCGGCCAGCCCGACGCTGATCCGGGCCTACGACAACCTCTACCTGGCCGCCAACGGCACGGACGCGCAGAAACGCGCCCTCGGCAACCCGGCCCAACTCCCCAGGCCCTGGGACCCGGGCTCGATCACCAACCCCCAACTCCGCTACGAAACCTGGCAGTGGCTCGAAGACGTCGTGACCTGGTTCAACCACGAACTCGTCTGGAACCTCGGCGCTGGGTACATCCCCGCCTGCTGGCCCCGCCACTCGCACCTCGTCCACGAGATCGCCGTTCTCGCCGACCAACGACGCCAAGCCAGCACGCACCTCACCAGCGACAAGCTCGAGGAATGGCACCGCTACACCTGGGTTCCGCAGCTGTGTTGTGGCCAGATGACACGAATTTGGGGTTTGGTTAGGGGGTATGCGTGTTGGGCTAGCGACGTGGCGTGTCACTAGCCCTGGGGGGGTGGTTCGGGGGCGTGGGGTCAGGTGGCGAGGTGCAGGATCCGGGGTGGTGCGGGCATGGCGAGGGTGTCGAGGATGTGCTTCTGTCGGGTGGTGGGGGTGGTGGTCTGGTGGTAGGTGCCGGCGGGTCCGGTGAAGGTGCCGACGTGGAGGCGTTGCAGTTCGGCGCGGATGGTGTTCCAGGTGTCGCCGGTGGTGGTCTCGATGATCCGGATCAGCAGCAGGGCGAGCCAGCACAACAGGATGTGGGCGCGGATCCGGTCTTCGAGTCGGTGGTGGACGGGCCGCAGGTCGAGGATCTGTTTCATGTCACGCCAGCCGCGTTCGACCTCGAGGAGTTGTTTGTAGCCCAGGGCGATGTCTTCGCTGCTCAGGTGGGGTTCGTTGGTGCGGAGCAGGTACTTGCCGTCGAGTTTCGTTTCGGTGGTGATGGCTTTGCGGTCGATGCGCAGCAGGCCGGCGGGGGTGACGCGCAGGTACCGGTTCAGGCCGGGTTTGGTGGAGATGATCCCGCGGAGTTCGGCCCGCTTCGTCGCCGAGAGTTGGTCGCTGCCGGCGATTTCTTCTTCGAGGCGGGCCACCAGTTGGGTGCGGATCTCGGCGTCGCGGGCGGCGGCGTCGGGGTTGTGGCAGATGATGAACCGTTCGTGGTCGCTGATCTGGACTTCCTTGACGCGTAGGTTGTCGGCGACCTGTTGGTAGCGGCCCGGCCGGCCCAGGGCGGTGGTGGCGTCGGTCGAGCCGGAGCGGAGTTTCTCGCCGAGGATGTAGCCGCCGCCGGCGCGTTGCAGGTAGCGGCGGTTCTCGGCGGAGGTGAACCCGCGGTCAGCGACCCACACGACCCGGGCCAGGTTCCAGTCCCGCATGTCGTTCTTGACTTGCCGGATCAGGGCGGAGTCGGACGTGCCGCCGGGCCACGACCACACCCGGACAGGGATCCCGGTCCGGGTGACGGCCATCCCGATCACGACTTGCGGCAGGTCGTCGCGGTGGTCTTTGGACTTGCCCCAGGTCCTAAACCCGGTCTGCTTCACCCCACCGGTCGGCGCCACCTCAACCGACGTGGCCGGTCCTGCGTCGGCGGGAGCAGCCACCCCAACCGCCGGTCCTGCGTCGGCGCCAGCCGGCCCGGTCGGCGGGTCGGTGGGGGTGGCTGGATCCGAGTTGGCCTCCGGGACCGCGGGTTCGGGGAGGCGGCGGCCGTTGGTGTCGCGCCACACGGGGGTGTCGGCTTCCTCGGTCTGGAAGTAGGTCGAGGTGGTGTCGAAGAACAACAGGTCGACTTCCAGGTTCAACAGGTCCGCCACCGAGTCGTACACGCGGCGGGCGAGGTCGGCCTCGACGCCGATGAGCCAGTCCATCGCCCGGTAACACGCATCGTCACTGACGGTGGGCAGGCCCCGGAGGTGGACGTCGGAGCCGACCCAGCCGGCGGCGGCCAGCTTCGACGACGGCGCCAACGCCCGGTTCGCGACCAGCGCGAACAACACCCGCTCAGTGATCGGGTCACGCCGGGTGCCAGCGAGCAGGCCGGTGATCTGCCTGCCCAGGCCGAGCCGGCCCCACAACTGGTCCAGCACCCACGCCCCACCCAACGGGCGGGATGCTTCGAACACCAACCCGCCCTCCTCGCCGCCGGGAACCGGTGGCGAGGTGCCGAGGATCCGGGACAGGGAACCGATCAGGCGTTCGATCGCCGCCCGGTCCACGTCGGCGACCCGACCGAAGTTGTACAGCACGTTCATCTTCGACTTCTTCGTCGCGGGATCCCACGTGTTGTGTACCAACTGGAGGTACTCGACCCGGGTGCCGTCCTTGTTCCGCCGTGTCGTGGTCCGTATGAACATGTCACCCACACTATCACCCGTAGCCCGTAGCCAAATGCGTGACACGCCGTTCGGCGTGTCACTATGGGTTTTCGGGTGTGGGACCAACCCGAACCGCCCTGACAAGCCCCTACAGCCTCAACCGTGCACCAAACCCCCGATCAGCTGCGGAACCCCGG
>JAAYTZ010000112.1 GCA_012517965.1 Propionibacterium sp.
CACGGCTCCACCGGCCAAAGCAGGTCCGGTGAGCGAAGGCGCCGCAGTGACGGCGTCAAGGTCGCCGAAGCCACCCACGTGGACTCCGCCATCCACAGCCTGCCGACACGCCAAATGGCGCCTTCTTCAGCAGCCTCCTAGCCCGCCCGGGGCGGGGGCGCCGTCCACCGCCACAGCCAGGCCGCCCCCAGCCAGCCGACGGCCCCCATGGCCACGCACGCCACCGCCAACGGGGCGACCGCGGTGATGCCGCTGATGAGCAGCGGCCCGGCTGTCGAGCCGATTCCCATCGTCGTGAGCCGCCAGCCCGCCAGGAACTGCGGCAGCCCGACCCGCGGCGCGTGGTCGGAGCCCAACGTCAGCACGACCCCCGCCGAGATGCCGTTGCCGAGCCCCAGCAGGACGGCGATCGCGAGGATCGCGCCGATCCCGTGGGCGAGCGGCAGCAGCGCCAGGCCGGTGCCCATGACCAGCATCGCCGGCAGGGCCACGGCGCGGCGACCGTGCCGGTCCATGAGGGAGCCGCCGAGGTAGAACAGCAGCATGTCCACCCCGGCGCTGGCGCCGAACACCAGGCTGGTCTGGGCGGCGTCCAGGCCGCTGCTGTTCGACCACAGCGGCAGGAGCGCGTCGCGGGCCGTCCGGACGAGCGTCAGGGCCGCCGCCCCCAGCCCCACCGTCAGGTAGGTGCGCAGGTGGGCCCGCAGCACGGCGCCCATCCGGGCGGGTTCGGACGCCGCCGCGCCGGTCTGCGGTCCGCCCGGCAGCGAGGGCAGGGCCAGAGTGACCGCCCCGGCCAGCAGGCTCGTGACCGTCGCCAGCACGTAGGCGGCCCGCAGCTCCCAGGCCGCGATGACGGCCGCGCCGAGCAGCGGGCCGACGAACGAGCCGATCCGGAAGACCCCGCCCAGCGTCGACATGGCCCGGGCGCGGCACCCGATCGGCACCGCGTGGGTGAGGTAGCCCTGCCGGGCCAGCCCGAAGACGGCGGCCGTCACGCCCAGCACCACGGCCACCAGGTAGAGCACGGCCACGTTCGGGGCGAGCGCGGCCATCAGGATCAGGACGGCGTCCACCAGGGCCGCCCCGACGAGCACCCGCTTCTCCCCGAACCGATCGGCGAGGTAGCCGGCGGGCAGCGCCCCCAGGAAGGTGCCGAGGCCCAGCAGCGCGGTCACCAGGGCGGCCTCCGCGACCGACGACCCGAGGTCGAGGGCGGTCAGCGGCAGCAGCGGCGTCGTGGCCGAGTGCCCGACCATCGACAGCATCGTGGGCAGGTAGGCCGACACAGCGAGCCGGCGCCACTGCCGCCGGGTCAGCCCGTCCTCGTCCACGCCGGCGACCCTACCCCGCGGAGGTCGGTGCCCGGCGGGGCGGTACGCTGGACGGGCCGGCCCCCGTAGCTCAGGGGATAGAGCAGCAGCCTTCTAATCTGTCGCGCGGAGGTTCGAATCCTCCCGGGGGCGCCGTGTGTCGAGGAGGAGAACGTGGCAGGTCAACGACCCGGGCAGCGCCCGGCACCGCCAGCGTGGAAGATCCCGCTGTTCGGGGCTGTCTTCGGGGTGATCGCCGGGGGCGTGGGCGTCGTGATCGGGAGCGACAAGCTGGCGTCGTTCGGCCTGGTGTGGGTGGTCGTCCATCTCATCAGCTCCGGCGTCTTCTACCTGATGGGCCGGCGACGCTGAGCCGGTTCCGCCCGGCCGCGTGCGAGCGCCTACGATGCGCCCCATGTCCGAAGCCGAGAATCCCGCGAGCACGTCCGACGCCGAGGCCGCCGGCGCAGTGTCCGAGGCCGACGAGAACCTGTTGTCCGACGCGTTCTGCCTGTACCTCTGGCGGGACGCCTGGGGCGACTGGTCGGTGCAGGTCATCGACGTCGACGAGGTGCCCGGGGCCGACCCACAGCCCCGCCTGGTGCGCGTGCGGAACGCCCCGCTGCCCGGGCTGACCACGTTCGCGACGCTGACCGGCAGCCGGTTCGCCGACGTGGACGGGCGGGTCGAAAACAGCATGGACGGGGTGCCCGTGCCGATCAGGTGCGAGTACTCGTGCATCGTGCACACCGACCAGGAGTCGGACGCCCTGCCCGGACTGAAATTCCTGCTCGACACACTCTACGAGGACGGCACCACGGTGCCCGCGGGCACGACGGGCGGCCCGGTGTTCGGCCGGCCGGCGCTGGGCCGGACGGTCAGCGCCTCGCACCTGCTGGTCGTGTCCAACCTGTTCGGGTTCGGCCACCAGCCGATGCGCGACCGGGTCCTCGAGATGCTGCAACTGGTACCGATCACGCCGGAGGAGGAGCAGTACTGCGCAGATCACGGCTACGCGGGGATCCTCGGGGCCATCAACGGGCGCCTCTTCGACCCGTCCGACCTGAACCGGGCCTCGATCGTCCGCCGGGACGCCGCCGGCGTCTGGCAGCCGACGATCCCCGACTGAGGGCCGCCGATCGCCGTCGGAGCCCCCCGCTACCCTTGAGCCCGTGACGGAACCGGCGCTCCACGCACGCAGGCGCAACGGCCTGCCCACGGGGCGGGCCGCGTCCGGGCCGCTGGGCCGGCGCGTCCTGCTGGACCCGTGGACCTGGGTGTTCGTGCTGTTCACCGGGCTCTACGCCGCCTGCCTGGTCTGGCAGTACCAGCTGCTCATCCGACCGGTGCCCGTCGAGGGCGGCGAGGTGCCGGGCCTCAACTGGCCGGCGATCAGGGACTCCGCGAAGCTGGCGTTCCCGACGCTGGCGATCTGGATCGTCCTGCTGGTCTGGCTCGACCGGTTCCGGCCGCAGCGGCCGCTGTTCTGGTGGCTGGCGCTCGGCTGGGGAGGGAGCGTGGCGACCGCGGCGTCCCTGCTGATCAACACGTGGGCTGCGCAGCAGATGAACATCACCGGCGGCCCCGACCCGTACCGCGGCGCCCGTACGGCGATCTTCGTCGCGCCGTTCGTGGAGGAGGCGACGAAGGCGTCTGTCCTCTTCGCCATCGCGGTGGCCTATCGGTACCGGCTGGTGTCCAAGCTGTCGGGCGTGGTGCTCGCGGCCTTGTCGGCGGCCGGTTTCGCGTTCACCGAGAACATCATCTACTACGCCCGGGCGATCGTGTACTCCTCCTACGACATCAACGTGGGCGACCCGGAGGCCGCGCTGAACCGGCTGGTGCTGATGCGGGGCTACCTGCTGGCGTTCGGCCACCCGTTGTTCACGATGATGATCGGCGTCGGCCTCCTGGTGGCGGTGCGCACCCACAGCAAGGTCGTTCGGGTGCTCGCCCCGCTGGTGGGCTACCTGGCCGCCGCCTTGCTGCACATGCTGTTCAACACCGGTGCGACGTTCCTGCAGAGCGAGACCCAGCAGTTGTTGGTGTACTTCCTGGTCGTTCTCCCGCTGGTGCTGACGGCGGCCGTGTGGGTGGTTCGGCAGGTGTTCGTCGAGGGCCGCCGGCATCGCGAACGGCTGGCCGACTTCGTCCGCTTCGGCTGGCTGACGGACGCCGACGCGTTCGTCTTCTCCCGGCAGCGCAGCCGCTGGCGGGCGGCGCTGATCGCCCTGTCGCGGGGCTGGCGCTGCCTCGCGGCCACCCTGAGGCTGCAACGGGCGGTCACCGAACTGGTCTACCTGCGGGACGCCCAGGTGCGCGGCACCGTCGACGCCGCCGGCGACCACCGGGCGCGGGAGCTGCTGGACGCGATCGCCGCCCTGCGGCCGCAGGCCGTGGACGATCCCCGCGGCGAGAGGGTGAGGCTGCCGGACGTGCGCGGCGCCGTGGCGCAGCTGCGGGAGCGGGTCAGCCTGTGGCGGCGTCCGTCCCAGCCCGAACTGCAACCAGTCCCGCAGGCCACCAGCGGCGGCCCGCCAGTAGGATCGCCCCAGTACTCGCCGGTCGACCCGCGTTGGGGGCCGCCCAGACCCTAGGAGTCGCACGCGATGACGACCGCCAGCCTCGTGGCCGCGTTGACCCGACTGCGGGATTCCCTCGGCCAGGTGCGGCTGCCCCTGTCCCTCCCGGGCAGCGCCGCCGCCGATGCCTCGGCCCGGCAGATGGTGGCCCAGCTCGACGACTACATCCTGCCGCGCCTCGCGACACTGGACGCCCCGCTGCTAGCCGTCATCGGCGGCTCGACCGGCGCGGGGAAGTCGACGCTGGTCAACTCCCTGATCGGACGCCTCGTGTCCCGGCCGGGGGTGATCCGGCCGACGACCCGCAGCCCCGTTCTGGTGCACAACCCGGCCGACCTGGGCTTCTTCCAGTCCGACCGGGTGCTGCCGGGGCTGGCCCGCTCCTTCCAGCAGGCGAACGACACGTCCACCCTGCAGCTCGTCGCGGAGCCCTCGCTGCCGCAGGGGCTGGCCCTCCTGGACGCCCCCGACGTGGATTCGGTCGTCACCGAGAACCGTGCCCTGGCGGCGCAGTTGCTGGCGGCGGCCGACCTGTGGCTGTTCGTCACGACCGCCGCCCGCTACGCGGACGCCGTGCCGTGGGAGTACCTGCAGGCCGCGGCGGAGCGGTCGGCGGCGGTGGCCGTCGTGCTGCAGCGCGTGCCGCCGGGGGCGATGAGCGAGGTGCCCCGCCATCTGGGCGCCTTGATGCTGGAGCGGGGCCTCGGCAGTTCGCCCCTGTTCGCGGTGCCCGAGACCACGACGGACGCCGCGGGCCTGCTGCCCGACGCCGCCGTCGCGCCGATCCGCGATTGGCTGGCCACGCTCGCCGCGGACCAGCGCAGCCGCCAGGCCGTGGTCCTGCAGACGCTGGACGGGGCGATCGGGTCGCTCACCACGCGGACCCCCGCCGTCACGGCCGCGCTCACCGAGCAGGTGGAGGCGGTCGAGCAGTTGTGGCACGACGCCGAGAAGTCGTACGCGGAGGCGGGCCGCACCATCGGCGTCCAGACGGCGGACGGCACGCTGCTGCGCGGCGAGGTGCTGGCCCGCTGGCAGGACTTCGTCGGGACGGGCGAGTTCATGCGGGGCGTCGAGCAGCGCATCGGCTGGCTGCGGGATCGGATCGTCGCGGCCTTCCGCGGCGAGGCGCAGCGCGCCGAGGACGCCAAGGTCGCGGTCCAGTCCGGGCTGGAGGTGCTTTTGCGGGAGGAGGGGGACGCCGCCGCCGAGCGCGTGGAGAACGCGTGGCTGGCGAACCCGGCCGGCCGGCAGGTGTTGGAACGCACCCGGGAGGACCTGTCCCGGGCGTCGGTGGGGTACCCCTCGAACGTGGCCCGGGTGATCCGCGATTGGCAGGGCGACGTGCTCGAGCTGGTCTCCGCGGAGGGCGCCGACAAGAAGACCGGGGCTCGCATCATGGCGTTCGGGGTCAACGGCGTGGGGCTGGCGCTCATGATGCTGGTGTTCTTCAGCACCGGCGGCATCACCGGGGCCGAGGTGGGTATCGCGGGCGGCACCGTGGTGCTGGCGCAGCGGTTCCTGGAGGCGATCTTCGGCGAGGACGGCGTCCGGCGCATGGCGAAGACGGCCAAGGACGCGTTGGACGCCCGGGTCGAGGGGCTGCTGGCCGACGAACTGAGCCGCTACCGGGCCGCTCTGGACGCCCTGGGGATCGACGCGGACCGGCCAGCCGACGTGCAGGCGGCCCTGGACGCCCTGCGCTCCGAGCGCGCCGGGGGGCTCGTCCTGGAGGGGCTGCCGCGCCCGGCCCTGTCGGGGGCGGAGGCGGCGACGCTTGAACCGGCGGCCCCCTTCGGGCTCGGCGACGACCCGGCCCTCGCACCCGCGCCGGCCGCGTCCGGCGGGGAGGCGCCGGTGGACCTGGGGAAGGGGGGCATCATCCTGCCGGCCGGGCTGGGCGGCGGGTCCGCCCGCGGCTTCGTGACGCCGCTGGTCGAGCCGGTCGAGGGCACGGTTCTCGACTCCGACGACCCGCAGGGACGACGGGTGGAGGACGGACGTGGCTAGCACCAAGGTGCCCCTGGCGACGCGGATGCAGGCCCTGGGGGAGGCGGCGACCCTCAGCGGGGGCCGCTCGCCCGACGACGTCGTTCGCTCCGCCGCGGACGTGGTCAGGCGGGCGGGGGAGCGGATCGCGATCTCCGGCGACCACACGGTGGTCGCGATCGCCGGGGCCACGGGCTCGGGCAAGTCGGCGACGTTCAACGCGCTCACCGGCACGCAGCTGGCGAAGTCGGGCGTGACCCGGCCCACCACGTCGGAGCCGATGGCCGTGGCGTGGGGCGCCGCACTGCCGACCGAGCTGCTGGACTGGCTCGGCATCGGTCGCCGGCACCTGATCGCCTCGGCGGCGGGTCCGCTGAGCAACCTCGTGCTCGTCGACCTGCCGGACCACGACTCGACCGAGCGGCAGCACCGCAGGACGGTCGACCGGCTCGTGCCGCTGGTCGACATGCTGGTGTGGATCGTCGACCCGCAGAAGTACGCCGACGCCGCGCTGCACGACGGCTACCTGAAGCCGCTCGCGCCCTACGCGGACGTGATGGTCGTCGTGCTCAACCAGGCCGATCGGCTGGCGCCGGACCAACTGCAGAAGGCGATGCTCGACCTGCGGGCCCTGCTGGACGCCGAGGGGCTCGGCCGGACGCCGGTTCTCGCGATGTCGGCGCTGACGGGCGCGGGCGTCCCGGAGTTGCGGGCCCTGCTGGAGCGGGTGGTGCGGGACAAGACGATGACGGCGAAGCGTTTCGCCACCGACGTGACGGAGCGGGCGCGCGCCCTGGCTGCCACGCTGGGCTCGGGGCGGTTGCCGAGACTCGACGCTGCGGTCGAGGACCAGCTGAACGACGCCCTGGCCGATGCCGCCGGGGTGCCGATCGTCGAGCGCGGCGTGCTGGAGGCCTGGCGCCACCGCGGGACGCTGGCCACCGGCTGGCCCGTGCTGAAGTGGCTCAAGTGGTTCAAGCCCGACCCGCTCAAGAAGCTCCGCGTGGGCTTCCCCGCGCTGCAACTGCCGGCGGCGCCCGGGGCCGGGCCGGACGATCCGGGTACCACCTTGGCCCGGACGTCGCTGCCGAAGGCGTCCCCGGTGCAGCGGGCCGCCATGGACTCCGCCCTGCGCGCCTTGAGCGACCAGGCGAGCGCGGGACTGCCCCGGGGCTGGGTGGAGGCGGTCCGCGCCGCCACCCGAGGCAGCGAGCGGCTGCTGGCGGACCGGCTGGACGGCGCGATCGCGTCGGCCGACCTGGGCCTGAGGAAGGGCACCGGCTGGTGGTGGGTGGTCGACGTGCTGCAGTGGCTGCTCTTCGCGGTGGCGGTCGTGGGGGGGCTGTGGCTGGCGCTTCCGGTCGTGCTGCTCTTCTTCCAGATCCACCTCCCGCTGCCCGACCTCCGGTTCGCGCCGATCCCCGAGATCGGGCTGCCGACGGCGCTGGTCATCCTCGGGGTGGGCGGCGGCCTGCTGCTGGAGGCGCTGAGCCGGGTGTTCGTCGAGGTCGGGGCACGATTGAAGGCCCGCGCGGCGCGCGCCGTCCTGCGGGAGCGGATCGCCCGGGTCACCCGCACCGACGTCCTGGAGCCGGTGCAGGCCGAACTCGACCGGCTGGCCAGGGCCCGGGAGGCGGTCCAGCGGGCACTGTGACCCGCTGAGGCAGGGTTTTCCACAGATTGGGCCGGTCGTGACGGAAATCTCGGCCGGCTGCCCATTGTGAGGGCGACAGCACCTCGGCAAAGGGAGTGGAGATGGACTGCAGTGTGTGGATGACGGGCAACGTCGCGACCCCGGTGACGTTCCGGTCGGGGGAGAGCGCGAACGGCCAGAAGTGGTCGCGCGCGGAGTTCCGCCTGGCGAGCACGCGCCGCCAGCGCGGGCAGGACGGGCAGTGGGGCGACGTGGGCACCACGTTCGTCACGGTGGTCGCCTGGCGGGCGCTGGCCGACGGCATCTGGGCCAGCGTGACCAAGGGCGATCCCGTGATCGTGAGCGGTCGGCTCGCCACCGACCAGTGGGTGGACCGGAACGGCGAGCTGCAGTCGCGCCTGACGCTGGCGGCGGACGCCGTCGGGCACGACCTCACCCGCGGCCGGACCCGGTTCTCGAAGAACCCGGCCCCGCCCAGCACGGCCCCCGCCGACGCGGCGACGCCGCCGACGGAGGTGCGGGCCGGTGTCGACGAGGGGGAGGCGGGCCCGCCGAACCCGTGGTCCGGCGACGCCGACGAACCGGCTCCCGACGAGTACGTCCCGTTCGACGCGTTCGAGGGGGCGAGCGCGCTCGGGTGACCGGTGCCCGGTGAGCCAACGGTGTCCTCACCGCTGCTTCACCCGGGCTTCACAGAGTCGGGGCAGGCTGTGGCCGACCGCTCGACAGGAAGCCCGATCATGACCTCGACCCCCGGCGCGCCGACGAAGGCGCCCATCAAGGCGAGGCGGCGCGCGCTCACGATCCGCCGCGTCCGCCTCGCCCGTCACCTCACCCAACTGGTGTTCGCCGTCTGGATCGTCGTGGCGGCGGTGCGCCACCAGGTCTCGGACAACGCCCCGTCGGTCGACGCCCTCTGCCCCATGGGGGCGGTGGAGACGCTCCTGACGTGGTTGACCACCGGGGGCTACATCTCCAAGATTCATCCCTCCAACATGGTCCTCGGCCTGGCCATCGTGATCTCCACCCTCCTGGTCGGCAACGCCTTCTGCGGCTGGATCTGTCCGTTCGGGGCCATCCAGGACGGCATCGCCTGGCTGCGGCGGAAGCTGCGCCTGCCCAGCCTGACGGTGCCGGCTCGGGTGGACCGGGTGCTGCGCTGGGGGCGTTTCGTCGTGCTGGCCCTCGTGATGTACATGAGCTACACCACGGTCAAGTTGTGGTTCTTCGACTACGACCCCTACGTGACCCTGTTCGGGCTGCACTGGCTGTTCGAGTTCGACCCGGGCATGTGGCCGGCGTTGACGATCCTGGGCATCGTCGTCGTCGGGGCGTTCCTCGTCGAGCGGGCCTTCTGCCGCTACCTGTGCCCGTTGGGGGGCGTCTTCGCGATCCTCAACCGCTTCTCGATCCTGCGCATCCGCCGGTCCGCCCCGACCTGCACCGACTGCAGGCTGTGCGACAAGGCCTGCCCGGTCGGCATCGAGCCCGCGCTGGCGCAGCCGTTCGTCAGCACCGACTGCATCGGCTGCATGGACTGCCTCACCACATGCCCGGTGCCCGGCGCCCTCAAGCTGGACGCTCCCGTCCTCCTCGGGTTCCCGGTCCGGCCCGACACCGCCACTCCGCGGGGGAAGGCGGCGCAGCGATGAAGACCACCACCGCGTTGTGGGTGGCGCCGATCGCCACCGTGGCCATCCTGTTCGGCAGCATCGGGATCGCGAGCGCCACCGGTGCCTGGGTGACCTCCGGCAAGCAGCAGATCACCGCGACCAGCCAACTGACCGTGGACGACTTCAAGGGGTGGATGACCCTCCAGCAGGCCGCGGACGGCGTCGGCCTCGACGTCGCCACGCTCATCACCTTGGTCGGCGCCCCAGCGGGGGTCACGATCACCCCCACCACGGCCTTCAAGGACCTGGAGTCCCTCGTGCCCGGCTTCGAACTCGGCGACTTCAAGGAGCGGGTCCGGGCGCTGGTCGGCGGCGCCCCCGCGCCCACGACCGGCCCGACCGGCGGGAGCACGGCCTCGCCGGCACCCAGCCCGAGCGTGCCTGCCTCCTCGGTGGCGCCGAGCCCGTCCCACACCCCATCACCGACCGGCACCGGCACCGGTTCAGGGGCGTCCATCACCGGGCAGATGACGATCCGGCAGGTGGCTGAGGCCTACGGCCTCGACCCGGCCGTCCTCGCGCGCGAGTCGGGGGTCCCCGCCGGGATCAGCGTGGACGCGGCCCTGAAGGACCTGAAGAATGCCGTTCCCGGCTTCGAGATCCAACAGGTCCGGGACGCGGTCGAGCGGCTCACCTGAGTCGTCCGACCGCGACGCGGCCGGCGAGGGTCAGTCGCGGGTGAGCCGGCGGTGCTTGGACGCGTGCGGCCGGGCGGCCTCGGCGCCCAGGCGGGCGACCTTGTTCTCCTCGTAGTCGGCGAAGTTGCCCTCGAACCAGAACCAGTTGGCCTCGTCGGCGTCCGTGCCCTCCCAGGCCAGGATGTGGGTGGCGACCCGGTCCAGGAACCAGCGGTCGTGGGAGATCACCACGGCGCAGCCGGGGAACTCCAGCAGCGCATCCTCCAGCGACTGGAGGGTCTCGACGTCGAGGTCGTTGGTCGGCTCGTCCAGCAGCAGCACGTTGCCGCCCTGCTTCAGGGTCAGCGCCAGGTTCAGCCGGTTGCGCTCGCCGCCGGAGAGGACGCCGGCCAGCTTCTGCTGATCCGGACCCTTGAAGCCGAACGACGCCACATACGCCCGCGACGCCATCTCGAAGTTCGCGACCTTGATGAAGTCGAGCCCGTCCGACACGACCTCCCACACGTTCTTGGTCGGGTCGAGCCCGGTCCGGCCCTGGTCGACGTAGCTGAACTGGACCGTCTTGCCGACCTTTAGTTCGCCGGCGTCCGGCTTCTCCTCGCCCACGATCATCTTGAACAGCGTGGTCTTGCCCACGCCGTTGGGGCCGATGATGCCCACGATGCCGGCTCGGGGCAGCGTGAAGGACAGGTCGTCGATCAGCAGCCGGTCGCCGAAGCCCTTGCGCAGGTGCACCGCCTCGAGCACGTCCGAGCCCAGCCGCGGACCTGGCGGGATGTTGATCTCGGCGGGGTCGATCGCGCGGTTGCGCTCGGCCTCGGCGGCCAGTTCCTCGTAGCGGGCGAGCCGGGCCCGGTTCTTCGCCTGGCGGGCCTTGGGGTTGGCCCGCACCCATTCGAGCTCACGCTCGAGGATCTTGGCGCGCTTGGCGTCCTTCTTGCCCTCGATCTGGAGCCGCTCCCGCTTGGTCTGCAGGTACGTCGAGTAGTTGCCCTCGTAGGGGTGCAGGTGGCCGCGGTCGACCTCGCAGATCCACTGCGCGACGTTGTCGAGGAAGTACCGGTCGTGGGTCACGGCCAGGACGGCCCCCGGGTAGGTCTTCAGGTGGCCCTCCAGCCAGTTGACGCTCTCGGCGTCCAGGTGGTTGGTGGGCTCGTCGAGCAGCAGCAGATCGGGCTGCTCCAGCAGCAGCTTGCACAGGGCGACCCGGCGGCGCTCGCCGCCCGACAGCACCTTGACCGGCGTGTCCGGCGGGGGGCACTGCAGCGCGTCCATCGCCTGCTGGAGCTGCGACTCCAGCTCCCAGGCGTTGCGGTGGTCGAGCTCGGTCTGGAGGTTCCCCATCTCCTCCAGCAGGGCATCGAAGTCCGCGTCGGGCTCGGCCAGTTCCAGGCCGATGGCGTTGTACCGGTCCAGCATGGCCTTGGTCTCGGCCACCGCCTCCTCGATGTTCTCCATCACCGTCTTGTCCTCGGTGAGCGGAGGCTCCTGCTGGAGCATGCCGACGGTGGCGCCCTTCTTCAGCATGGCGTCGCCGTTGTTGGGCTTCTCCAGCCCGGCCATCACCTTGAGCAGCGTGGACTTGCCAGCCCCGTTCGGCCCGACGACCCCGATCTTGGCGCCCTCGTAGAACGACAACGTCACGTTGTCGAGGATCAACTTCTCGCCCAGCTTCTTGCGGACGTTGTGCATCGTGAACACGAACTCGGGCATGCGGCTTCCTGTACAGCATCGGGGATCAGGGACGCCTCCGGCGTCGGCTGGCCATCCTACCGGGGCGCCGGGCGGACGCCGAACGGACCGGCCCGCTCGCCGGGGGCGTGTCCGACGGACGCCGTGGCCCGGCCCCGCCTACGGTGGCGGGGTGACCGCCCGCCGCAACCCCGCCAGCCTGACCGACGTCGTCCTCGGCCTGCTCCTCCTGGTGGCCGGTACCCTCATCATCGGCGGGGCCTGGCTGCAGGCGATCCCCTCCCGCGCGGCCCTCGGCGCCTTCCTGCTGGTGGCCGGCGGCGTCGGCGTCCTCGGGGCCCTCGTGGGGCGCACGTCGGCCGGGTTCTTCTCGGAGATCACCTCGGCCGCGCTGAGCGCCGTGCTGGGGATCGTCATCCTGCGGTACCCGGACGTGCCGCTGGACACCCTGTTCCTGGTCGCCGCTTCGCTCTTCCTCGTCAATGGGATCGTCCGCGTCGCGTCGGCCTCGGAGTTCCCGGCGCTGCGGGGCACGTTCCTGATCGGGGGGGCGGCGTCCCTCGCGCTGGGGGCGGCGGTGGTGACGGACGCGGTCCAGCCCTCCCTGACGCTGCTGGGCATCCTCGTCGGGATCGAACTGGTCGTCGACGGCGTCAGCGCCTTGCTCATCGGGCGGCACGAGCACCCCAGCCGTAGCAGCCGGTGAGTCAGACGTCCGCGGCCGGCCGGACGATGAGCGGTTCCACCTTCGCCCAGAAGTCCCGGAAACCGCGCGCCACGACCGCCGTCACCTCGTCGAGATAGGCGTCGTAGGCGGCGACGAAGGTGCGCCCCTCCTCGCTGAGGCGGGTCTTCCCGCCGTGATGCCCGCCCTGGGAGCGGATCACCACCCGGAAGCCCAGGTCGGCCTCCAGGTCGTTGATCAGCCGCCAGGCGCGCGTCAGGGACAGCGACATCGAGCGGCACGCCCCCGAGACCGAGTGCGTCTCGTCGATGAGCTTCAGCAGCAGAAGGGTGCGCCCGTCGAACACCACCTTCGCCTTGCGGATCGCCAGGCCGCACGACGGCTGGATCAGGCTCTCGTCGGCGCTGGGCAGCAGCCGCTCCAACTCGGGCATGTCGTGAACGGTGTACCGGATGCCCTCATCGTTGACGTCGACCCAGCGCCGTTCGGCCGGGGTGGTCCGGATGAAGCCGGCGAGGCCGTCGGGACCGGCGTAGTCGAGGATCGGCTCGCAGAGCGAGGCGTCGACGAGGACCGGGTGCCCGGCCCTGCCCCGGCACGACGGGATCACGATCGCCCCGGGCGTCGCGAGCATCGCCTCGACGGTCGCGTAGGTGAACAGCGGGGCGTTGACCGGGGTGAGGAGGATCCGGTCGCAGCGCGTCCGCAGGTAGTCCAGGCCGATGCGGAACGACTCGATCAGCTCTGGGTCCTCGTAATCCTCCAGCTGGAGGAAGACCACGCCCTCGCCGGTGAGCTCGGCCTTGATCTCGGGATCCTCGAACCCGGTGATCACGACGATGTCGCGGACGCCGGCCTTGTGGAAGGTGAGGGTCAACCGCCGGATCAGGGAGATGCCGCCCAGCTTGATGATCGGCCGCGCCACCCGGTGGCTCGCAGCCGCGATGACCGCCCCGACCCCCTTCATCGCTCCGTCCTCGAAGAACCGCCCCCGGGGCTGAGACTAGCGTGGGGTGACGGCCTCCCAGAACTCCGGTGAGCCGATCTGCGCCTCGGCGTGCCGGGCCTGCGCGAGCTCGACCGCGTTGAGGATGTTCTGGTAGCCGGTGCAGCGGCAGAGGTGGCCGGCGAGTTCGGTGCGGAGCTCGTCGCGGGTGTAGGTCTGTCCCGATTCGACGAGCTCGGTCGCCGTGAGCAGGAGACCCGGGGTGCAGAAGCCGCACTGGATCGCCGTGGCCTCCACGAAGGCCTGCTGGACGATGCTGAGGTTGCCGTCCTCGTCCGCCAGACCCTCGGTCGTCCGGACTTCCTTGCCGTCCACCCAGACCGCCAGGTAGATGCAGGAGTCGATCGCGACCCCGTCGATCAGGACGGAGCAGGCGCCGCACTCGCCGACCTCGCAGCCCTTCTTCACGCTGAGCAGGCCGAGGTCCTCCCGCAGCAGGTCGGACAGCGACGACCGCACGTCAACCGACCGGGTGACGCGGCGTCCGTTGACGGTGAAGCTGATCTCGCGGAACTGGGGGGCCGTCAGGCTCATGCGGGGCTCTTCTCGGTGAGGCGTCCGCCGGCGCGGACGATGGACTGGGTGAGGCAGCGCCGAGCGATCTCGGCGAGCATGTGCTCGCGGAAGGCCTTGGCGGCGCGCCAGCTGTCGCGGGCACGGGTGTCGGCGATGGCGGCCTTCGCGGCGGCGTCCACGGCGGCCTGAGAGACGGGACGCCCGCGCAGGGCCGCCTCGCCGTGGGGGGCGCGGATGGGGGTGGGGGCGGCGACGCCGAACGCGATGCGGGCGTCCTCGACGGTCGACCGGTCGGCCGACAGCCGGACGGTCGTCGAGCAGTTGACGGTCGCGATGTCCATCGCGTTGCGCATCGCGTACTTGTGGTAGGCGCCGTGCCAGCCCTGGTACGCCGCACGGCGGACGAGGATGCCGGTGACCAGTTCGCCGGGCCTCAGGTCGACCTTGCCGGCGCTGAGGTAGAAGTCGGCGATCGGCAGGGTCCGGACGCCGTCCGCCGTCGACACCTCGATCTCGGCGTCCCAGGCGAAGCAGGTGGAGGCGGAGTCGGCGGAGGGGACGCCGTTGCAGAGGTTTCCACCGATGGTGCCGATCTTGCGCACCTGGGGGCCGCCGATGGTCAGCACCGCCTCGGCCAGCGAGGGGAGGCGGCCCCGGACGATCGCGCTCCGCGCGACCTGCGTGAAGGAGGCGAGCGGACCGATCCGGATCGTGTCGTCGTCGTCGAGGGTGATCCGGCGGAGTTCGTCGAGTCCGTGGAGGGAGACCCATTCGAGTCCGCCGAGCTTGCCGTCGCGGAGCTTGACGAGGGTGTCGGAGCCGCCGGCCATGATGTGGGCGTCGGGATGCTCGGCCAGCAGGGTCAGGGCCTCCTCGACGGTGTCGGGGATGTACAGGGCCTTGAGGTCAAACATGGGTGGGGTCTCCGATCAGGCCTTCTTCGGTGAAGCGGGCGAACATGTGGTGGGGGGTGATGGGGGCGTGGTGGAACGGCACGCCGGTGGCCTGGAGGATGGCGTTGCGGATGGCGG
>JAAYTZ010000113.1 GCA_012517965.1 Propionibacterium sp.
CACGGCTCCACCGGCCAAAGCAGGTCCGGTGAGCGAAGGCGCCGCAGTGACGGCGTCAAGGTCGCCGAAGCCACCCACGTGGACTCCGCCATCCACAGCCTGCCGACACGCCAAATGGCGCCTTCTTCAGCAGCCTCCTAGGGTGACGTCGACGACACCGGAGGAGAACCATGACCGAGCCCGCCGAACCGCTGGAGATCCACCTGCTTGCCGACTCGACCGGCGAGTCGGCCGCCCGCATCGCGCGGGCCGCGGTCGCCCAGTTCCCCACCCGTGAGTTCCGGCTCGTCCGGCATCGCCGGGTCAACACGACCGCCGCCCTGCTGACCGCCCTCGAGGCCGTCCGGGCGCGGGCGGGCAAGCCGACCGCGGTCCTCTTCACCCTGGTCAACGAGGAGCTCGCCCAGTTGGTCAAGTCGGCCTGCGCGGAACTCGACGTGCCGTTCGCCGACCTGATGACGGACGCCGTCCGTGCGCTCGCGCGGATCAGCGGCACCGAGCCCGACCGCCTGCCGCTCCGTCCGGTGGGCGTCGAGGCGGACTACTTCGCCCGGATCTCCGCCATCGACTTCGCGGTGCGGAACGACGACGGCGCCGCGCCGGCGTCCCTGACCGAGTGCGACATCTGCCTGGTGGGGCCCTCCCGGTCGGGCAAGACCCCGCTGTCGATCTTCCTCGGGTATCTGGGCTACAAGGCGGTCAACGTGCCGATCGTGGCGGGCGTCGCGCCGCCGAAGCAACTGTTCGACGTCGACACATGGCGGATCGTCGGGCTGACGATGAGCCCGCAGCGTCTCCAGCAGATCCGCAGCGAACGCGTCCGTGGGCTCGGGGTGACCCGCATGGGGGACGGCTACGACGACCTGGGCCGGATCTACGACGAACTGGACGAGCTCAGGAAGCTCTACCGCAAGCTGGGCTGCCGGATCATCGACACCACCGACATGGCGCTGGAGGAGTCCGCCGCCCGGATCGTCGACATCGTGGAGGAACGGGCGCGGCAGGCCGGCGGGCAGCTCCGGCGTCCGGCCAACGTGACGAGCAGCCTGCCTCCCCACCGCTGACCCGCGTCGGATGGGGGGCGACGGGCGGGGCGAGATGAGCCGACTGGCGCTCGCACGATAGCCTCGACGCCGACGACCGGCCGCCGGCCGGCCGCGTCGACGACAGGAGTGAGGGTAGTGATCACCGCCGAGGGGGCGACCGGGGCCGACGAGGACCTGACCGAGTACGACGCCATCATCGTGGGAGCGGGCTTCGCCGGCGCCACCGTGGCCCGCGAACTCGCCGAACGGGGTGGCCGCCGGGTCATCGTGCTGGAGGCGCGCGACCACATCGGCGGCAACGCTTACGACCGGTTCGACGATGCCGGCGTGCTGATCCACCAGTACGGCCCGCACATCTTCCACACGACCGACGATCGGGTGTTCGGGTACCTGTCGCGGTTCACCGAGTGGAACGGGTACAGCCACGAGGTGCTCGCCAACGTCCACGGGCAGTACCTGCCGGTGCCGTTCAACAAGCGGTCGCTGCGCATCGCCTTCGGCGAGGAGCGCGGCAACCAGCTCATCGCCAAGCTCATCGCCCGGTTCGGCGACGAGAAGAAGGTGCCGATCAGCGAGTTGCGCAAGGAATCCGACCCCGACCTCGTCGAGATCGCCGACTACGTGTGGGAGAACGTCTTCCTGCACTACACCACGAAGCAGTGGGGCAAGAACGCCGACGAGATCGACGTGTCGGTCACCGCGCGGGTGCCGGTGTTCATCTCGGAGGACTCCCGGTACTTCACCGATCCCCACCAGGGCCTGCCCACCGACGGCTACACCCGGGTCTTCGAACGGCTGCTCGACCACCCCGGCATCACGGTGCGCACCGGCGTGGACGCCCGCGGCGTCCTCGACGTTTCGACGCCCGGCCGGGTTCTGGTGGCGGGCCGGCCGTACGCCGGCACGATCGTCTACACCGGACCTCTGGACGAGCTCTTCGGCAATCGGTTCGGCCGGCTGCCCTACCGGTCGCTCGACTTCGTCTTCGAGACGTACCCCGTCGACCGGTACCAGCCGAAGGGCACCATCAACTTCACCGTCTCCGAGGCGTACACGCGCATCACCGAGTTCAAGCACATGACCCGGCAGGTGCTGCCCGGCCGGACGACGATCGTGCGCGAGTACAGCCGCCCCTACGACCCGGACGCCGGGATGGACCCCTACTACCCCGAGGTCAACGAGGAGGTCCAGCGCATGCACGCCCGCTACAAGGAGCTGGCGGCGGCCCTGCCCTCGTTCCACCCGCTCGGTCGGCTGGCCGAGTACCGCTACTACAACATGGACGCGACCGTGGCCAACGCGCTGGCCCTCGCCGACGAGCTCCTGAAGGAGAGCAAGTGAGCACCGAACGCCCGAAGACGATCACCTTCGTCATCCCCTGCTACAACTCGGCGGCGTACATGGACGCCTGCGTCGAGTCGATCCTGGGCGGGGGCCGCGACATCGAGATCGTCATCGTCGACGACGGCTCGACGAAGGACGACACCGCCGAGAAGGCCGACGAGTGGGCCGCGGCCCACCCGGACATCATCAAGGTCATCCACCAGGAGAACGCCGGCCACGGCGGCGCGGTGATGGCGGGCCTGCGGGCGGCGTCCGGCGTCTACTTCAAGGTCGTCGACTCCGACGACTGGCTGGACCGCACGGCCCGCGACCTGCTGCTGGCCAAGCTGCGCGGCTTCATCGCCGGCGACAACCTGGTCGACCTGGTGGTCACCAACTACGTGTACGAGCACGTCCAGACCGGGTCGCAGAAGGTGATCCGCTACCGGGGGGCGCTGCCGACCAACAAGATCATCGGGTGGGACGAGGTGGGCGTCTTCGGCCCCGGCCAGAACATCCTGATGCACGCCGCGACCTTCCGCACCCAGGTGCTGCGCGACTCGGGGGTCGTGTTGCCCAACCACACGTTCTACGTCGACAACATCTTCGTGTACGTGCCGCTGCCGTACGTGAAGACCCTGCACTACCTGCCGGTCAACCTGTACCGCTACTTCATCGGCCGGGAGGACCAGTCGGTCAACGAGACGGTGATGATCGGACGCCTCGACCAGCAGATGCGCATCACCAAGATCATGGTGGACGCCTACGTGCTGCCCGACGAGATTCCCAGCAAGCGGCTCGCCCGCTACATGGAGGGCTACCTGGCCCTCATCATCGCGGCGTCGTCGATGTTCGCGATGATCCGGGGGGACGCCGAGGCGATGCGGATGCGGAAGGAGATGTGGGCGAACCTGTACGCCAAGGACGTCCGGATGGCCCGTCGGCTCGGGCGGCACCCCCTGGTGCTGGGCACCAACCTGAAGTCCGAGGCCGGCCGCAAGACGTCGATCTTCCTGTACCGGATCGCGCAGCGGCTCTACCGCTTCAACTGATCCACGGCGGCGGCCCGGGCCAGTGGGCCCGGGCCGCCGCGCGTTTCGAGCCGCTAGATCGCGGCCGCCTCGTCGGGGATCTCGTCCTCGAAGGACGGGTGCAGCTGGGTCAGCCGGATCACCCCGCCGACCGCGACGCAGCCGAGGATGAACATCATCGTCCCGGAGACCGCGTTCATGTTGACGCCTTCGCCGAGCACGGCGATGCCGAACAGGAACGCCACGACCGGCGAGGTGATCGTCATCGAGGCGACGACGATCTCGGCCGGCCCGGTCGCATAGCCCTGCTGCACCATCCAGCCGGCGGTGGCGCTGCCCAGCAACAGGGCGACCATGATCGACCAGAAGGCGGGGTCGGAGGCCCAGCCCGCGTGGGTCCGGGCGAACTCGATGAGCGACTTCGCGAGGGCGGCCTCCAGGCCGTAGAAGAACGCGCCGCCGGACGCCCAGAACAGGCAGCGCCACCGGAACGGACCCTTCGCCCCCGCCAGGCCCAGTCCGATCGCGCACAGGTAGATGACCAGGGCCCCCAGGAACACCCGGGTCTGGCTGAGGTCGCTCTCGGGGGCGGCGAACACCGAGCTGATGACGACGAAGGCGACCGTGGCGCCGACCGTCACGCCGACCGCCGTCAGGATGGGATTGGAAGGCCGTTTCTTGTGAGCCCACGCGGCGATCATGATCGACCACGGGAAGGCCAGGATGCCCATGGGCTGGACGACCGACACGGGGGCCATCGTCAGGGCGAGCACCTGGAGCGCGAGCGAGAAACCCATCAACAGGAGGCCCAGCAGCCATCGGGGCCGCTTGACCGTGTAGTAGAGGGTGGAGAAGTCGAGATGCTTCCGGGTGGCGTTGCCGTCGGTCTCCTGACCGACGGCGTGGTGCTGCAGGTAGGCCGACATGGCGAAGCAGAACGACCCGATCGCCTGCAGGACGATCGCCAGCGGGATGATCTGCACGGGTTTCCTTGTCGCGTCTCGGACGCCGCGGCCACGGCCAGCACGCGGCTCCCGGGACACCGTACCGCAGCGACCCCCGGGCGCCTACCGCTCCCGGGCGGGTGTCGGCCCGGCCCACGCGGCGTCCGGAACCGAGCCAGGGGCGCGCCCGGTCGGACCGGGCGCGCCGTGTCGGGGCTCAGGCGCCGATGGTCGCCAGGTCGTGGCGGGCCGTCGTGGTGGGCCGCAGGCCGAAATTGTCGACCAGCACGTCGAACACCTCGGGGGAGACGAACGCCGGCAGCGTGGGGCCGAGGAAGATGTTCTTCACCCCCAGGCTCAGCAGCGACAGCAGCACGCACACGGCCTTCTGCTCGTACCACGACAGCACCAGGGTCAGCGGCAGGTCGTTGATGCCGACGCCGAAGGCGTCCGCCAGCGCCGAGGCCACCTTGACCGCGGAGTAGGCGTCGTTGCACTGGCCCATGTCGAGGATGCGCGGCAGGCCGCCGAGCGTGCCCAGGTCGAGGTCGTTGAACCGGAACTTGCCGCACGCCAGGGTGAGGACGAGCGTGTCCGGTGCGGTCTTCTCGACGAACTTGGTGTAGTAGTTGCGGCCGTGCAGGGCGCCGTCGCACCCGCCGACCAGGTAGATGTGCTTGAGGTCCCCGGCCTTGACGGCGTTGATGACCGTCTCGGCCGCGCCCAGCACCGTGTGGTGGCCGAACCCCGTGGTCATGGTCGTACCGCCGTTGATGCCGTGGAAGCTGTGCGGCTCCGACCAGCCGCCCAACTCCTTCGCGCGCTCGATGACCGGGGTGAAGTCCTTGTGGCCGTTCTCGTCGGCCGGGATGTGCTTCAGGCCCGGGTAGGCCACGACGGACGTGGTGAACACGTTGTCGGCGTAGTTCTGCTTGGGCGGCATCAGGCAGTTCGTCGTGAACAGGAACGCGCCCGGGACGTGCTTGAACTCCTTCTGCTGGTTCTGCCAGGCGGTGCCGAAGTTGCCCTTGAGGCAGGAGTACTTCTTGAGGCCGGGGTAGGCGTTGCCGGGCAGCATCTCACCGTGGGTGTACACCGAGACGCCCGTGCCCTCGCACTGCTCGAGCAGCATGGCCATGTCGTGCAGGTCGTGGCCGCTGATGACGACGAACGGCCCGGGCTGGATCTCCATCGACACGGAGGTCGGCTCGGGGTGCCCGTAGGAGCCGGTGTTGGCCTCGTCGAGGATCTCCATGCAGCGGAAGTTCGCCAGGCCGAAGTCGTGCAGCAACTGCAGCCACTCGGCGTCCTCGTGGTGCCGTGACGCCTCGGCCATCCCCGAGATCAGCCAGCCGTCGACCGTCGCGTCGCGGCGGCCCAGCATGTGCGCGTGGTGGGCGTAGGCGCCCATGCCCCGCAGCCCCAGGATCAGCAGCGCGCGGCAGGAGCCCTCGACGCCACCCTCCCCGAAGATGCCGCTCGGCCCGTCGACGGCCTCCAGGGGGGTGTCCACCCCGCCGCTGAGCGCCAGCCTGCGGGCCGCGATGTCGTCGGCCATGCGGTTGCAGGCGTCCTCGTCGAAGCTGACGTTCGTGACGGTGGTGAACAGGGCCTCCATGAACAGGACCGGCAGGTCGGCGTCCACCGGGAGGTCCTGCACCGCGACGGCCAGCTTCATCAGTTCGTAGGTGATGCGGTCCTGCGCGTCCGCGGTGGGGATCGACTTGCCGCAGACGCCGACCTCGACGCAGCCGGTGCCGCGTGCGGTCTGCTCGCACTGGTAGCAGAACATGCCCATGGATGGTTCTCCTTCTGCCGGGACTGGTGATCCCGGCGTCGTCGGGTGACCGATCGGTCGCCGTCAGGCTAGGGTCACCGAACCGGCGCGTCTGTTGCCGGGGCAACACTCCGCGGGAAAGGGAAGGGATGGCGGCTGGAGGGGCGTCCGCCGGGCGCAGCGCACCCGTGCTGTCCCTGGCCGACCGGCGCACGCTGCTCGCCAGCCCCTTCGGGCGTGGGCTGGGGCCGCGGGATCTCGCCGTCATGTGGGGCGTGGACCTGGGCACCGGCGAACCCGACGGGGCCGCGCCGTGCGTCCGGATGGCCCACCGGTCCCGGGGCAAGACCCTGGCGTGGGCCGGCCAGCCGCAGACGACGTTCTTCGTGCTGCTCGCCGGGCGGCTGGAGGTGGTCCGGCATCGGGCGGACGGTGCCCGGCGGGTGCTGGACGTCGTCGGGCCGGGGTCCGTCTGCGGCGCGGTCACGGCGTTCGCCCCGGACCCGCGCTGGCCGGCGGACGTGGAGGCGGCCGAGGACGTCCGGTTGCTGATCGTGTCCGTGCCGCTGCTGGTGGCCGAGGGGGCCACGGACCCCACCCGGCAGCGTCTGCTTCGGAACATGCTCGGCGTCTTGGCGGAACGGGCCCGGCACCTCCATGCCCGCGGCGAACTGCTCGCCCGGCGCGGGCTGCGGGAGCGGCTGTCGTTCTGGCTGGTGCACAATGCGGACCCGGCCGGCCGCGTCGCCGGGGTTCTCACCCGCCAGGGCCTGGCCGACCACCTCGGGGTCTCCCGGGCCTCGATGACCCGCGAGCTCGGCCGGATGGCCGATGAGGGCCTGATCGCGGTGCGGGGACGCTCCTTCGAGATCCTGGACGCCGAGGCGCTGCGCCGCCTCGCCGGGTAGGTCGGCTTCCGCGTCCGGTCCGGTGGCGGGGCAGCGCCCGGCACTGTCGGTGGGCCACTCTAAGCTGCCACCGGGAGCCGATGTCCGGCCCCGGCACCCCCGCGGGAGGAGACCCCATGACCGGCCCTGGCACCCCGTCCCATCCCGTCCCGCCGCCGCCCGAGGGTGGAGGCGGGCCGGGCCGGCCCGTCTACGAGTACGGAGTGCCCACCACCCCACCGCCTCCCCCCGGGGCACCCGCCCAGCCGCAGTTCTCGTACGGGCCGCCGCCGGGGGGGCAGGTTCCGTACGGGACGCCCCAGGACCGGCCCTGGTTCGACCGGACCGTAGCGCAGCCGCCGCTCGCCGTGCCGCCCGTGGCGCCGCCTCCGAAGCGCCGGTTCGTCCCGCTGGCCGTCGGCGTCGCCGTGCTGGCGCTCGTCGGCGCCGGCGCGGCCATCCTGCCTCGGCTGCTCGGCGGTTCGGGGCCCCAGCCGGCCGCGGTCGTGCCGGCGCAGGCGGTCGCGTACGCAAGCTTCGACCTCAACCCGACGCTCGCCCAGAAGGCCGCCGCGGCCCAGTTCCTCAACAAGTTCCCGGCCTTCCAGGGTCGGCTCACCGACAGCACCGACCTGCGCCGGGTCGTCTTCGAGCAGCTGCAGCGGGGGGAGGATCCCGTCTTCGAGGAGTTCGACTACGACGCCGACGTCAAGCCGTGGCTCGGCGACCGGTTCGCGGTCACCGCCGTGCCGGGTGAGTCCCGGGCGCTGGGGGCCGTGGTGCTGGCGGTCACGGACGAAGCCAAGGCCAAGGCCAGCCTGCAGAGGTTGACCGCGTCCGACGACGCCACCGAGTGTCGGGTGGCGGACGGTTTCGCGGTCTGCGCCGAGCGGGGAACGCTGGCGCAGGTCACCGTGACCGACCGGGCCCGCTCGCTGGAGGCCAACCAGGCGTTCGCCGCCGATGTCGCGGCCGTCCCCGGCGACGCGGTGGGGACGTTCTGGGCCGATCTCGGCGCGGCCGCCGCGCTGGTGCCGACCGACTCCGGCACGGGCAACACCGTCGCCGGTCGCCTGGCCGGGAAGGTTCGGTTCGACGGCGCCGCCGCGGTCGAGCTCGCCGGCGTGAGCCGGGGCGTCCGGGCGGCGACCGACTCCGGGGTGCCCTCCGGCACGCGCTTCGACCTGCTGCCCGCCGGAACGCTCGCCGCGCTGAGCATCAACGGGCTGGGCCGGCAGGTGCAGGGCGCCTGGCCGGAGATCTCCCAGCAGGTGGGTGAGGAGTCGATCGAGGCTCTCGGGTCGTCGCTCGGCCTGGCGCTGCCCGACGATCTGGCACTCCTGCTGGGGGACCACTCCACCCTCGCCTTCGGCGGGATGGGGGCGCTCGGCCTGCCCGAACTCGCCCTGGTGACCGACGGCGACCAGGCGCTGGCGGCGCGGGTGGCCGCCCGGACGGGGGGCTTCCTGAGTGCGCGCGAGGTCTCCGGGTCGACGGTGCTGGCCACCTCGGGCACCTTCGCCGGCACGGTGACCTCCGGCGGCCTGACGGGCCTGCCCGCCTTCCAGGCCGCGGTGCCCAACGCGCAGTCCGCGGACGCCGTCGCCTACGTCGACATTCCCGGGCTGCTGAACGTGGCCGGCCCGTCCTTCCCGGCCGAGAACCGGGTGAACCTGGACCCCCTGCAGGCGGTCGGGCTGGCGGCCACCCAGCGGGGCAGCGAGGGCACGTTCACCGTCCGGGTGACCACCCGGTAACCTGGCCCGGCCCGGCGAGGGCCGGGTCCCCGTCCGACCTTCCGGCACCGCCGGGAGCGCTTCCCCAAGAAAGGTCCCGCTGTCATGCCGTCCGCGGTGCTGGACATCCTGCTGCTCGCCCTGTTCCTCGGCCGACTGGTGCGAGGACTCCGTGCGGGCTTCATCGTGACCGTGTTCGACGTGGCCGGCCTTCTGGCGGGCCTGTTGACCGCCCTGTGGGTCGGGCCGCGGCTCCTGGCGCTGGTCCCGCAGTGGGGAGAGCTGCCCCAGCTCCGGGCGATCGCGCTCCTCGGGATCGTCGCGGTGGCGGCCTGGATCGGTGACGCGTCGTTCGGCGTCCTGGGTCGCCAGCTACGGGCCGCGAACACGCTCGCGGGGCTGCGGGTGCTCGACCGGCTCGCCGGCGGCGTGGCGTCCGTCGTCATCGTCGCGCTGGCGGTCTGGTTCGTCGGGACGGCGGTCAAGCCCATCGTGCCCCCCGTCGTCGTGCAGGCGATCGACGGGTCGCGCATCCTCACCCGGGTGGACGCCGTGGTGCCGCCGGAGGTGGGGCGGATCGCCGGCCAGGCGACCCGGGTGCTCGACGAGGCCGGCTTCCCGCGCGTGTTCACCGGCCTCGGGTCCGAGCCGTCGCTGCCGGCCACCAGCCCGGACGCCGGGGTGGTCGAGGCGGCCGGCGTGCGCCGCGCCGCCTTCTCGGTGGTGAAGGTCACCGCGGTCGCCACCCAGTGCGGCCGAATGCAGGAGGGAAGCGGCTGGGTCGTCGCCCCCGAGCGCATCGTCACCAACGCGCACGTGGTCGCCGGCGGCGAATCCGTCACCGTGCAGGTGCGCGGGGTCGGGGTCCGGTCGAGCGCCACGGTGGTGACGTTCGACCCCGCCCTGGACCTCGCCGTGCTGGCCGTCCCGGGGCTGCCTGCCGCGCCCCTGGCCCGGGCGGGCGCACAGCCGCCCGGGACGACGCTCGTGGCGGCCGGATTCCCGTTGGACGGGCCCTACGAGGCGACCCCGATGACGGTGCGCGGCACCCTGAACGCCGAGGGCGACGACATCTACGGCCGCTCGGGGGTCACCCGCGAGATCTACGCCCTGTACGGCGACGTGCAGCCCGGCAACTCCGGAGGCCCGCTGCTCACGGTCGAGGGCCGGGTCGCCGGCACCGTGTTCGCCAAGTCGGTGGCCGACCCCACGACCGGGTACGCGCTCACCGACGCCGCCTCCGACGCGGTGCTGGACGCGGCGGCGTCCGACAGCACCCCGGCGTCGACGGGGGCCTGCACAGCGGGCTGAGCGGCGACCGGTGCCCGCTATGATCCGCAGGGCGCAACGGAAGGGCTGGGGTTGATGCGGCGCATCGGGTTTGATCGAGACAAGTACCTGGCGATGCAGTCGGAGCACATCGAGGCCCGGCGCCGGAGCTTCGGCGGCAAGCTCTACCTGGAGTTCGGCGGCAAGCTCTTCGACGACATGCACGCCTCGCGGGTCCTGCCCGGCTTCACCCCCGACAACAAGATCGTCATGCTCGAGCGCATGAAGGACGAGGTCGAGGTCGTCGTCGTGGTGAGCGCCCGTGACCTCGCCGGCAACAAGGTCCGGGCCGATCTGGGCATCTCGTACGACGCGGACGTGCTCCGCCTGATCGACGCCTTCCGCTCCTACGGCCTCTACGTCGGCAGCGTGGTCATCTCCCACATGACCGAGGACAACCGGCAGGCCCGGACCTTCAAGCGGAAGCTGGAGAAGCTGGGCCTCAAGGTCTTCCGGCACTTCCCGATCAAGGGCTACCCGCACGACGTGTCGCACATCGTCAGCGAGCACGGCTACGGCAGGAACGAGTACGTGGAGACCGAGCGCGACCTGATCGTGGTCACCGCCCCCGGCCCGGGCAGCGGGAAGATGGCCACCTGCCTGTCGCAGCTCTACCACGACCATCAGCGGGGCATCCGGTCCGGGTACGCCAAGTTCGAGACCTTCCCGATCTGGAACCTGCCGCTCGACCACCCCGTCAACGTGGCCTACGAGGCGGCCACCGCCGACCTCGACGACGTCAACATGATCGACCCGTTCCACCTGGCCGCGTACGGCCAGCAGGTCGTCAACTACAACCGCGACGTCGAGATCTTCCCCGTCCTCACGCTGCTGTTCGAGCAACTGCTCGGCGCCTCGCCCTACAAGTCGCCCACCGACATGGGGGTGAACATGGCCGGGTACTGCATCAGCGACGACGAAGCCTGCCGCGAGGCGTCCAAGCAGGAGGTGATCCGGCGGTACTTCAAGGCGCTGGTCCACGAACGCAAGGAGGCGCTGGAGCCCACGGCATCCGACCGGATCGCGCTGCTGATGGGGCAGCTGGGCATCTCCACCGACGACCGCCCCGTCGTGGGTCCGGCCCGAGAGCTCGAGAAGCGCACGAAGGGGCCCGCCGCCGCGCTGGAGCTGCCGGACGGACGCATCGTCACCGGCAAGACGTCGGCGCTGCTGGGCAGCAGTTCGGCGGTGTTGCTCAACGCCCTCAAGGCGCTGGCCGGCATCCCCCACGGGCTGAAGCTGTTGGCGCCCGAGACGATCCAGCCGATCCAGACGCTCAAGACCCAGCATCTCGGCAGCCGGAACCCGCGCCTGCACACCGACGAGGTGCTTATCGCGCTGTCGGTGAGCGCCAACGCGAACCCGGCCGCGCGGGCCGTCCTGGACGAGTTGCAGCACCTGCGCGGCTGCGACGTCCACACGACCGTGATCCTGGGGTCGGTCGACGAGGGCATCTTCCGCAGCCTCGGAATCAACGTCACGAGCGAGCCCGTGTACCAGAATCGGAACCTCTACCGGAAGCACTGACGGAGGGGGCGCCCATGCGGTGGTGGCGCAGCGGGCCCGGACGCCGAGCCAACCCGACCCTCGACGAGGACGCCCGGGTGCGGGACTTCTACGAGCACCCCGTCGGCCGGGATCTGATCGACAAGCTCCTCGTGGGTCAGGGGCGGTCCAACCGCTGGGTGACCAATCCGGTGGTCGGCCGCCTCCGGCTGCGCACCGTGGCCCGGCTGGCCCACCGGTTTACGGGCCCGGACTTCGTGTCGACCCTGATCCGGCTGGTCAACGTCGAACCGGACGCCCCCAATCCCGACCCGCCGGAGGAGGTGCCCGGCGCGGCGCCCGAGCCGGCCTGGTGGAAGCAGTCCGTCTTCTACCAGGTCTACCCGCGCAGCTTCGCCGACTCCGACGGCGACGGCATCGGCGACCTGGGGGGCATCCTGAGCCGACTCGACCACCTGGCCGGCCTCGGCGTCGACTGCCTGTGGCTGAGCCCCATCTACGATTCGCCCGGCGAGGACGGCGGCTACGACATCCGCGACTACCGGGCCGTCATGCCCGAGATGGGCACCCTCGAGCAGCTGGACGCCCTGATCGCCGGCTGCCACGCCCGCGGCCTGCGGATCATCCTCGACCTCGTCGTCAACCACACCTCCGATCAGCACGAGTGGTTCCAGCGGGCGCTGGCGGACCCCGACGGGCCCTACGGCGACTACTACTTCCTGCTTCCCGCCGACCCGGAGCACCCGGACCGGCCCCCCAACAACTGGAAGTCGGCGTTCTCGACGTCGGCGTGGCGCTGGTTGCCGGAGATCCAGCGCTGGCAGCTCCATCTCTTCGCTCCGAGCCAGCCGGACCTCAACTGGGAGAACCCGCGCGTCCGGGAGGAGGTCGTCGACCTGTGTCGGTGGTGGTTCGACCGCGGCATCGACGGCTTCCGGATGGACGTCATCAACTTCATCTCGAAGACGCCCGGCCTGCCGGACGGGCACGACTTCGTGGGTGAGGTCGTCGACGTCGTCGGTGTCGAGCACTACTTCTACGGCCCGCGGCTGCACGAGTTCCTGCGGGAGCTGCGCGACAAGGCGTTCGCGGGCTCGGCGGTGCGCGAGCCGAAGGTCATGGTGGGGGAGACCCCGGGTGTCGGCGTCGAGACCGGACGCCTCCTCACGGCCGCCGACCGCGGCGAGCTGGACCTGATCTTCAACTTCGACCACCTCGAATCGGGCGCGCACACCCGCTACGACGATTACCGCTACGACCTGGAGTTCTACAAGCGGTACATGATCGACTACCAGTCGCGGCTGGGGGCCCTGGACTGGCTGACGCTGTTCTTCGAGAACCACGACAACCCGCGCATGATCAGCAAGGTGAACCCCGACCCCCAGCACCGCACGGCGCTGGGGAAGCTGCTCGGCACGCTGCTGCTGACCCTCCGCGGCACCCCCTTCCTCTACCAGGGGCAGGAGATCGCGGCGATCAACCAGCCGTTCGAAGGCCTCGACGACCTGCGCGACGTGGAGTCGCTCAACCGCTTCCGGGCTCAGGTCGAGGCGGGGGCGTCCGAGGAGGAGGCCTGGGCCCAGGTGATGGCCAGTTCCCGCGACCATGCGCGGGTGCCGCTCCGCTGGGACACCTCCCCGGGCGGCGGGTTCACCACCGGGACCCCCTGGATCGTGGGTCGCGACACGGCCCCCGGGTTCAGCGTCGCCGAACAGGACGCCGACCCGGCGTCCGTCCTGCACCACTACCGGCGGCTGCTGGCGCTCCGGCGCGCATCGCGGGCCCTGCGCGTCGGGGACATCGAGTTCCTGGACATCGACCGCGTCGGCTACTTCGGCTGGGTGCGGACGGCCGGCGACGAACGGCTTCTCGTCCAACTCAACCTCACCGAGGCTCCGCTCGACGTGCCCGCTCCCGAGGAGGGCGCCGTCCTGGAGCTGGGGAGCCACGGCCCGGACGCCAGCGCGACGCTGGCACCCTACGAGGCGCGGATGTACCGGCTCAAGGCCTCCAGCCGCGCGGGCTGTCGTTGAGCCGGCGCGGCCGGCCGTCGGCGCCGAGGAGCACGATGTCCTCGACGCGGACGCCGAACCGGCCGGGCAGGTAGATCCCGGGCTCGACGCTGAAGCACTGGCCGGGGGCGAGCGGGTCGGTGTTTCCCCGGACCAGGTAGGGGGGCTCGTGCACCTCCAGCCCGATGCCGTGGCCGGTGCGGGTGATGAAGTGCTCGCCATACCCGGCCTCGACGACGACCGCGCGCGCGGCGGCGTCGACGGACTCGCAGGTCGCGCCGACCACCGCGGCCCCGACTCCAGCCTCCTGCGCCGCGCACACCACGGCGTGGACGTGGGCGAACTCGGGGTCGTTCGGTTCGCCGAGGCAGTACGTGCGGGTGCTGTCGGAGTTGTAGCCGGACGCCGCGGGACCGCCGATGTCGACGACCACCGGATCGCCCGCGCGGATCACCCGGTCGGACGCCGAGTGGTGCGGCGCGGCTCCGTTCGGCCCGGACGCCACGATGACGAAGTCGGCGCGGGCGTGGCCTTCGGCGACCAGGGCCGCGGCGATGTCGGCGGCCACCTCGGCCTCGGTGCGACCCGGGCGGAGCCAGCGGGTGATCGCCGCCTGGACCCGGTCGTTGGCGGCGGCGATCGCGGTGAGCGCGGCCGCCTCGTCGGCGTCCTTGCACGCCCGTTGGGGGGCGGTGAGCGCGCCGGCGAGGCCGATGTCGGCCGGGGCGGCGGCCCGCTGGAGGGCGAGCAGGTGGCGGGCCGGCAGGTGGTCGTCCACGGCCAGCCGGGCGCCGCGGGGGAGGGCCCGGGCGAGCAGCGCATGGGCGTCCTCGCCGTCGGCCCAGCTGCGCACGGCCAGGCCCAGGGCCGTGATCGTGGCGTCCCAGCCGGGTCGCTCCAGCGCGGGCACGAGGAGCAGCGGGTCGCCGTCCGGGCGGACCACGAGCGCCGTGAGCCGCTCGTGTGAGCCCTGATCGTGGCCCAGGTAGTACCGCAGATCGGCGCCCGGAGCGAGCACGACCGCGTCGACGCCGGCGGCTCGGGCGGCTTCCGCGAGGACGCGCAGGCGTGCGCCGTGGTCGGCGGGGGCCGGGGCCCAGGTGAGCAGCGGGTCGGTGGGGGCCTTCACGTCCCGGACGCTAGCAGGGCGGGCGCGTCACCCGAGCCAGCCGAGGACCTTGGCGAGCACGAACAACCCCCCGATGACCAGGGTGACCACGAGACCGATCAGGAAGCCCGCCCAGCCGTCACCCAGTTGGGACCGTTCCGGCGGCAGCGGCGCCGCCCCCGGGGCCGGCACGTCCGCCGGCCGGTCGACGGGTGGCGCGGTCTGGGGCGGTGCGGCCTGCAGCGGCGCGGGCGCGCCGGCCGTGCGCACCGGTGACCCCGCGGCGGCGTCCGGGCTCGGCGGCGGAACCGGCGTGGCGACGGGGCGGACCGGGCGGTAGACGGCGTCGACGGCCGGTTTGGTCGCCGGTTCGGGCGGGACTGTGGGGGCCGGGGTGGCCGGTTCCGGCGGAGCGGGGGGCGGGCTCACCCGCTCGGTGGTGCGGTAGAGGCTGTCGTAGGTGTCCACGGCGGTGGAGGTGCCGTTCAGGCCGAACTCGGCCGCCGCGGCCGACTCGTCCGCCGCGGCCGACTCGGCCCACTCGGACACCGGAGGCTCGGGGATCGGCTCCACCAGGGCGGGTTCCGGTTCGGCGGCGGCGGGGATCGTGGGCGCCGGGCCGGCCTCGACCGGAGGCGCCGGTTCGAGGGCCTCACTGTCCGACCGGAGGGCGGCGGCCTTCAGCGCCTCGGTCGGGGCGTCCGGGTCGACGGCCGTCGGCACGTGCTCGGCCGCGCCCTCCGTCACCGCGGGCGGGAGCGGGGGCGCCTCGACGTAGGCGAGTCGGCTGCGCGGCTCCTCGACCAGCACGCGGTGCAGCATGCGGGGCAGAGCGGTCGCCGCCACCGGTGGGACGAGGAACGTCATCGTCGGGCCGTCGGGCGAGCGCAGGTCGAACCGCCCCCACACCTCGCCCCGGATCGTCACGGGGGACTGGCTGACCGTGGTGTCGGGGCCCAGGGCGGCGATCTTCGCGTGGTACGGCCGCGCCGGGTCGGTGCGCCAGACCAGCGCGCACCGGGACCGCTGGATCAGCAGGGTGCCGTAATCCAGCTTGCGGCCCGGGACGCCGACGGGCAGGACGTAGCGCACCGGTTCGTCGTCGAGCACCACGGCCGCGAAGCGGGACGCCCCGCCGCGCAGAACGAAGCGGCTCAGGTCGTGGAAGCGCTGCTCGCCCGGCACCAGATCCAGGACCGCGACCGCACCCTCACTGATGCGCGCCGCCAGATCGTCGGCCATTCGTTCCCCTCCTCGGCGCCCGCAGCCGTCCGACCCGGGCGGGCCGCGTCCGGCGGAACGCTACCCCCGAGCCTAAGCCAGGCGGCCCGTCCCCCTTGGGAGACGGGCCGCCGTGGGCCGGAAAAGCGCGGATCGGGTCGGACGCCGTCGGCTCCCGTCGGAGGAACTCAGCCGAGCGCCTTCACTGCGGCGTCGTAGTCGGGCTCCTGGGTGATCTCGGGGACGAGCTCGGTGTGGACGACGGTGCCGTCGGCGTCCACGACGACGACCGAGCGGGCGTTCAGGCCGGCCAGGGGGCCGTCGAGCATCCTGGTGCCGTAGGTCTCGGGGAAGTCGGAGCGGAAGGTCGAGCCCGTCACCACGTTCTCGATGCCCTCGGCGCCGCAGAAGCGGCCCAGGGCGAACGGCAGGTCGGCCGAGATGCACAGCACGGTGGTGTTGTCCAGGCCGGCGGCCAGTTCGTTGAACCGGCGCACGGACGCCGCGCACACGCCGGTGTCGATGCTCGGGAAGATGTTGAGGACGACGCGGCGCCCGGCGTAGTCGGCGAGCTTCACATCGGCGAGGTTGCTGCCGGTCACGGTGAACTCGGGGGCGGAGCTGCCGACGGTGGGCAGGTCGCCGCTGGTGTGGACGGGGTCACCCTTGAACTTGGTTTCAGCCATGCATGGTTTGTAGCACCCCTGGGGGCGCAGCGGGAGTCTCGGTCCGGCACGTCCGGGCCCGCGGGGGGGCGGAACGGCACCGCTGGTGCGGCTATACCCCCCAGGGTATGCTGGCCGTGGCTCTCGGCGCTCGACCGCCCGGCCCGTCCGACGGGCCGGCGACGCCGGGGAAAGGGGTGCTGTGATGAAACCGAACGAGTCGAACGTCGACCGGGCGATCCGCGTGGTGGTCGGGCTGGTCCTGGCCTACGTGGCCTTCACGACGACGGGGCTGGTGTCGATCCTGTTGTGGGTCGTCGCCGCCGTGCTGCTGCTCACCGGGATCGTCGGGTTCTGCCCGCTGTACCGGCTGCTGAACTTCTCGACGCGACGGTGACCGGGGCGCCACGGGCCGCCGAGGTCCTGGCCGGCCTGCTGGACGAGGCCGCCCGGTCGCTGCAGCGGCTGGCCGGGGGTGCGGCCGTCTGCACGTTCACGCGCGCGGGACAGCCCGTGCCCGGCATCAAGTACGCGGAGGGTCGCTGGGCCGCGCTGCGGGAGACGCAGCGCAGGGCGACCGTCTCCGCGCCGCCGGGGGGCACGGCCGGGGTGGACGACCCGGTGCTCGCCACCGCCGCCGAGGTGCGCGCCACCTGGGCGAAGAACCTGCAGCGCGCCCACGAACGGAAGGCCGGCCCCGACTGGATCGCCTACCACACCGGCGGCCTCGACGCGCTCGCCGACCTGGCGCTCCACGCGGCTCCCGGGGGCCGTCTCGGGGGGCAAGACGCCCGTCCGGCCTGGGGAACGGCTGTCAAGCTCGGCTGATCCACCGTCGAGTCCGTGAGGTTCGCATGCCCCAGTTGCCCGTCGCACCCGACGTCTTCCACGTCTACGACACGACCCTGCGCGACGGCGCCCAACAGGAGGGGCTGCGGCTCACCGTCCACGACAAGCTCCGCATCGCGCGCGCCCTCGACGACCTCGGCGTCACGTTCATCGAGGGCGGCTGGCCGGGCGCCAATCCCAACGACACCGCCTTCTTCCGCGCCGCCGCCGACGGCGAACTCAGCCTCCGCAACGCCGAGCTGGTCGCGTTCGGGGCCACGCGCCGGGTGGGCGGGAAGGCGTCCTCCGACCCCCTGACCCGCGCCCTGCTGGACGCCGAGACCTCCACGATCACGCTCGTGGCCAAGAGCCACGACCAGCACGTCTACCGCGCGCTCAAGACCACGCTCGAGGAGAACCTCGCGATGATCACCGACACCGTGCGGTTCCTGACCGGCGAGGGACGCCGCGTCTTCCTCGACGCCGAGCATTTCTTCGACGGCTACCGCGCCAATCCCGGCTACGCGCTCGAGGTCGTCAAGACCGCCGCGGACGCCGGCGCCGTCGCCGTCGTGCTGTGCGACACGAACGGCGGCATGCTGCCCAGTTGGATGGGTGAGGTCGTGGACGCCGCGGGCCAGGTCGGCATCGACCTCGGCATCCACTGCCACAACGACACCGGGTGCGCGGTCGCCAACACGATCGCCGCGGTGGACGCCGGCGCGATGCACGTGCAGGGCACCGTCAACGGCCACGGCGAGCGCACCGGCAACGCCGACCTGTTGACGATCATCGCCAACCTGCAGCTCAAGTACGGGTGGGAGCTGGTGCCGCCGGAGTCGCTGGCGAAGCTCACCTCGGTGTCGCACCAGGTGGCGGCGATCACGCACGTCCAGCCGAACGCCCGCGCCCCCTACGTCGGCCACTCGGCGTTCGCGCACAAGGCCGGGCTGCACGCGTCGGCGATCAAGGTGGACGCCAACCTGTACCAGCACGCCGACCCCCAGCTGGTCGGCAACGACATGCGGATGCTGGTCTCCGACATGGCGGGCCGGGCCAACATCCAGCTCAAGGGCGACGAACTCGGCTACGACCTGTCCGACCGGGACCTGGCGGCGTCCATCACCGAGACGATCAAGGAGCGCGAGGCCAACGGCTACAGCTACGAGGCGGCCGACGCGTCCTTCGAGCTGCTCGTCAAGGAGGCCCTGGGCCAGCTGGAGGACTTCTTCGAGGTCGTGCACTGGCGCGTCCTCACCGGCGACGAGGCCAAGGACGACGGCGACTCCGAGGCCGTCGTCAAGGTGCGCATCGGCGACCACACCACCGCGCTCGTCGGTGAGGGCAACGGCCCGCTGAACGCGCTCGATTCGGCGCTGCGGTCGGCGCTGCGCCTGGCCCACCCCGCGGTCGACACCTACGACCTCGTCGACTACCGGGTGCGCATCCTCGACCAGGGGCACGGCACGGACGCCATCGTGCGGGTCCTCATCGACATGACCGACGGCATCCGCACCTGGACGTGCGTCGGCGTCGGCAGCAACGTCATCGAGGCGTCCTGGGAGGCGCTGCACGACTGCTACCGCTGGGGGCTCGCCGCGGGCGCCGGCCGCGACGACTCCTGAGCGACGCTCCGGGCACCACTACGCTCGGGGGCGTGAACACCGACGACCACCTGCGGGTCGGCGCTCCCGAGCGGCAGCGGGCGCTGGAGGCCCTGGGGCGCGCACGCGCGGAGGGGCGGCTGACCGACGACGAGTACGACCAGCGCTCGGACGCCGCCCGGCTCGCCCGCACGCGCGGCGACCTGCGAGGGCTGCTGGCCGACGTGGTCGCCCCCGTGCCGCTGTTCGAGCTGATCGCCGGCGAGCCGGTGGCGCCGCCCCGCGACCCCGGCTACAGCTGGGACGACCCGCTGGTGCTCACCGCGGGCTGGGACAACGAGACTCGCCTCGGCCGCTGGGAGGTGCCGCCGTTCCTCGAGGTGGCCCCGCTCGGCGGGAACGTCAAGCTCAACTTCGTGGACGCCGTCCCGGTCTCGTTGGTCATCGACATCGTGGTGGACGGCCGCGCCGGCAACCTGGTGCTCGTGGTGCCCGAGGGCTGGGGGGTCAACACCAGCCGCGTCGACAAGGGGATGGGCTCGATCAAGAACCGGGTCGCCGAGCGCGCCGCCCCGGGCCACCCGCAGATCATGGTGCGCGGCAACAACCGGCTGGGCGACATCGTCGCCCGTTATCCGAACCGTTTCGACACCTGGCAGCTCAACCGCGCCCTGCCGCCGTCGCAGCGCCGGCGCCCCGAGCTGCGGTGACGCCGGCCCCCGCCGGCGGCCCCGTCAGGTGATCCGGCCCAGCACCAGCGGGCCGCGCTCGACGGGCTCCCGGGAGATCGCCACGGCCCCCTCGAGGGTCTCCAGCGCCCGCGGCAGGCGGTCGGCGTCGTCGGTGTGCAGCCGGAACAGCTCCTGCCCGGCCCGCACCGGATCGCCCACCGACGCCGTCCAGGTCACCCCGGCCGCCGCCTGCACGGGGTCCTCCTTGCGGGCCCGGCCGGCCCCCAGCCGCCACGCGGCCAGGCCCACGGCCAGGGCGTCCATCGACGCCACCCAGCCATCGGACGCCGCCCGCACCACCTCGGTGTGCCGCGCGACCGGCAGGGGGGCGTCCGGGTCGCCGCCCTGGGCGGCGATCATCCGCCGCCAGACGTCCATCGCCCGGCCGGACGCCAGCGCGGCCGCCGGGTCGGCGTCCACCCCGGCGCAGGCCAGCATCTCGCGGGCCAGCGCGAGGGTCAGCTCCACCACGTCGGCGGGCCCACCGCCGGCCAGCACCTCGACCGATTCGGCGACCTCGACGGCGTTGCCCGCCGAGCGGCCCAGGGGGGCGCACATGTCGGTGACGAGGGCGACCGTGTTGACGCCGGCGGCCTTCCCGAGGGCGACCATCGTGCGGGCCAGGGCGTCCGAGTCCTCGCGCTTCTTCATGAACGCGCCGGCCCCGGTCTTCACGTCGAGCACCAGCGCCGAGGTGCCCTCGGCGATCTTCTTGCTCATGATCGAGGCGCTGATCATCGCGATCGACTCGACCGTGCCGGTCACGTCGCGCAGCGCGTACAGCTTCTTGTCGGCCGGGGCCAGCCCCGAGCCGGCGGCGCAGATGACCGCGCCGACGTCCTCGAGCTGGGCGAGCATCTCCTCGTTCGACAGCGCCGCCCGCCAGCCCGGGATCGCCTCCAGCTTGTCGAGGGTGCCGCCCGTGTGCCCCAGCCCGCGGCCGGACAGCTGCGGCACGGCCACCCCGCACGCGGCCACGAGCGGCGCCAGCGGGAGCGTGATCTTGTCGCCCACCCCGCCCGTGGAGTGCTTGTCGGCCGTCGGTCGCGACAGCGACGAGAAGTCCATGCGGACGCCGCTGTCGATCATCGCCTGCGTCCAGGTCGGCAGCTCGCGGTCGTCGAGCCCGCGGAAGAAGATGGCCATCGCCAGCGCGGCCATCTGCTCGTCGCCGACGCGGCCGTCGGTGTAGGCCGCGATCAGCCACCGGATCTCGTCGTCGGACAGCGTGCCACCGTCCCGCTTGGTCCGGATCAGGTCGACGACGTCGAAGGTGCTCATGGCGGCATTATGGCCCGGCTCGGCCCGCCGCGGACCGGGCGCTGCGGCGTCCGGCGACCCGACCGCTAACGTGGGCCCATGCGCATCGCACGGTACGTCGTGGGGGAGAACCCGGTTTACGGAGTGGTCGAGCTGGCCGAGGACGGCGGGGAGCACCCCGACACGATCCTGGCGCTCACGGGCGACCCCCTCGCCGGCCCCGTCAAGTACACCGGCGAGCGGGTGCACCTCGACGACGTGCGGCTGGTGGCGCCGGTGATCCCGCGCAGCAAGATCGTGGCGATCGGCCGCAACTACGTCGAGCACATCCGCGAGCTGGGCAACGCGATCCCCGAGCAGCCGGTCAGCTTCCTCAAGCCCAACACCGCCGTGATCGGCCCCGGCGAGCCGATCGTGCTGCCGCGGGTGGCGCGGGAGGTGCACTACGAGGGCGAGCTCGCGGTCGTCATCGGGCGCATCTGCCGCGACGTCCCCGCCGAGCGCGTCGCCGACGTCGTCTTCGGCTACACGGTCGCCAACGATGTGAGCGCCCGCGATCTGCAGAAGTCGGATGTCCAGTGGGGGCGCGCCAAGGGCTTCGACACGTTCTGCCCCCTGGGCCCCTGGATCGCCACCCACCTCACCGTCGAGGAGGCGTCCGACCTCGAGATCGTCACCTCGGTCCAGCACGCGGACGGCACTCGGGTCGAGGGGCAGCGGGCCAGCACGGCCCTGATGATGCGCGGCATCTCCGAGCTGGTTCAGTTCGTGTCGTCGTGGTGCACGCTGCTGCCCGGCGACGTGATCCTCACCGGGACGCCCGCCGGCGTCGGCCCGATCGTCCCCGGCGACCGGGTCGACATCACGATCGAGGGCATCGGCACCCTGTCCAACCCGGTCGTCGCCCAGGACGCCTGAGTGGCGGCCCGCAGACGCAAGCCGGACGCCCGCGCCGCCGGTCCCGCGGGTTCCCCCGGTGCCGGCCGGGGCACGGCGGCCGTCCCCGCGGCGTCCGGCCTGGACGCCGCCCTGCCGGTCGTCGCGGTTGCGGACGGGGTGGAGTACACCGGAATCCTCCGGACGGCGACCCACCACCCGTTCGTGGGCTTCCTGGGCGTGGTGCTGGGCATCGCGAGTTTCTTCACGTTCACGCCGCTGGTGACGCAGCTGCTCGTGGGTGCCTTCTGGTTGGCGACCGGACGGCAGGGCACGTTCGCCGAGACCTACGCGGCGCTGCTGCGCTACGAGCATCCGTTCGGGATGATCGCCGCGCAGCTCGGGATCGCGATGCTGATTCCCATCTCGCTGGCCCTGCTGCGGTTCGTCCACCGGGTGCGGCCCGGCTACGTGTTCTCGGTGACGGGACGCCTGCGCTGGGGCCCCCTGGGCGTGTTCCTGGGGGTGGCGCTGGTGAGCCTCAACGCCGTCCTGTGGCTCACGAACGCGCTGCTCGGCCGCACCTACACGCTCTCCCCCCAGCCGGGGCTGCTGGCGTTCCTGGTGGCGATCCTGCTGACGTCGCCGCTGCAGGTGGCCGCAGAGGAGATCTTCTTCCGCGGCTACCTGCTGCTCGCCCTCGGCTCGCAGGTGCCCATCAAGTGGTTCGGGATCGTGGCGTCGGCGTTCGTGTTCGCCCTGTTCCACGGCACGCAGAACCCCTGGCTGTTCGGGAGCCGGTTCGCGTTCGGCGTGCTCGCCGCGGTGCTCGTGGTGTACGTCGGGGGCCTCGAGGCCGGTATCGCCGCGCATGTGATCAACAACGTGTTCGCGTTCGTCTACGCCGGCCTCACGACCGGCATCGACGAGCTGAAGGCGATCCGCGAGATCACGCCGGTGGACGCCGTCGGCGAGATCGTGATGTACGCCGTGTTCACGGTGATCGCCCTGCTCGTCGCCCGCCGGCTGGGTCTGGAGACCCGCACGGCGGCGTCCGGTTTGGTGCGGGCCCAGGGAGTGGGGTAGAGTTCTTCCTCGCTGGCCCCCGGGCCAGCGGTTCTGTGAGAGGGGCTCCACCCCCTCCCACATGCCAAGGGGTATGGGGTAATTGGCAGCCCGCCGGATTCTGGTTCCGTCAGTCTAGGTTCGAGTCCTAGTACCCCTGCGGAAGGCCGATTCGCAGCGCCCACAAGGCTCTGCTAGGGTCTCCCAGTCGCCACAAGCGACACCTGGCCCCGTTGTGTAGCGGCCTAGCACGCCGCCCTCTCAAGGCGGTAGCGCGGGTTCGAATCCCGTCGGGGCTACCACAGACGAACCCCCTGGTCATCCAGGGGGTTCGTCGTTTTTCCGGGGGCCGCGATCGACGGGTCGTGTCGGTGCGAGCCCGCGCCACGGGTCGCGGTCGACCGCCCCCTGCCGGATGATGGGGCAGAGAGTGCGAAGGAGTGACCGATGACCGATTTCGCTCGGGGGGCCCGTCCCGTCCGATCCCCGCGCGGGTTGCAGCTCAGCGCGAAGGGGTGGCCGCAGGAGGGGGCCCTGCGGATGCTGATGAACAACCTGGACCCGGAGGTGGCCGAGCACCCGGACGAGCTCGTCGTCTACGGCGGCTCCGGCCGGGCCGCCCGCAGTTGGGCGGCGTTCGACGCCATCGTGGCGTCGCTGCGCGACCTGGAGGCTGACGAGACGCTGCTGGTCCAGTCGGGGAAGCCGGTGGGGATCGTCCGGACCCACGAGTGGGCGCCGCGGGTGCTGATCGCCAACTCGAACCTGGTCGGCGACTGGGCGACCTGGGAGCACTTCCGGGAGCTGGAGCGCCAGGGGTTGATGATGTACGGGCAGATGACGGCCGGGTCGTGGATCTACATCGGCACCCAGGGCATCCTGCAGGGCACCTACGAGACGTTCGGCGCGGTGGCGCGGAAGCGGTTCGGGGGCAGCCTGGCCGGCACCCTCACCGTGACCGCCGGGCTGGGGGGCATGGGGGGTGCGCAGCCGCTGGCCGTGACGATGAACGACGGCGTGGCGCTCTGCGTGGAGTGCGACGAGTCGCGCATCGACCGGCGCATCGAGCACCGCTACTGCGATGTCAAGGCCACCGACCTCGACGAGGCGATCCGGCTGGCCAACGAGGCGAAGGCGGCGCGGCGTCCGTTGTCGATCGGGCTGCTGGGCAACGCCGCCGAGATCGTGCCCGCCCTGCTGGAACGGCACCGGCCGGCGACCTCACCGTGGACGTGGTGACCGACCAGACCTCCGCCCACGATCCGCTGCAGTACCTGCCGATCGGCGTCCCGTTCGAGCAGTGGAAGGCCCGGGCGGCCGCGGACCCGGTGGGCTTCACCCGGGACGCCCAGGCGTCCATGGCGCGGCACGTCGCGGCGATGGTGGGCTTCCTGGACGCCGGCGCGGAGGTGTTCGACTACGGCAACTCGATCCGGGACGAGGCGCGCAAGGGCGGCTTCGAGCGGGCGTTCGCGTTCCCGGGGTTCGTTCCGGCCTACATCCGGCCGCTGTTCGAGGAGGGGCGGGGCCCGTTCCGGTGGGCGGCGCTGTCGGGCGACCCGGCCGACATCGCGAAGACCGACGCGGCGATCCTGGAGCTGTTCCCGGAGAACGCGCACCTGCGCCGCTGGATCACCCTGGCCGCCGAGAAGGTGCACTTCCAGGGCCTGCCGGCGCGCATCTGCTGGCTGGGGTACGGCGAGCGGCACCGGGCGGGGTTGCGGTTCAACGAGCTGGTGGCCGCCGGTGAGATCGGCCCGATCGCGATCGGCCGCGATCACCTCGACTGCGGTTCGGTGGCCTCGCCCTACCGGGAGACCGAGGCGATGAAGGACGGCACGGACGCCGTGGCCGACTGGCCGCTGCTGAACGCCCTGGTCAACACGGCGTCCGGGGCGTCGTGGGTGAGCATCCACCACGGCGGCGGCGTCGGCATCGGGCGGTCGATCCACGCCGGCCAGGTGTGCATCGCCGACGGCACCCCGCTCGCCGCGCAGAAGCTCGAGCGGGTGCTGACCAACGACCCGGCCATGGGGGTGATCCGGCACGCCGACGCCGGGTACGCCCACGCCGCCGACGTCGCCCGCGAGCGCGGCGTCCGGATTCCGATGCTGGAGGGTTGATGGCCCCCGCGGACCGCACCGTGGTGGTGGACAACATCGGCCACCTCGTCACCAACGACGCCGCACGCGGCGGCGGCCCGCTGGGGATCGTCACCGACGCCGCGGTGGTGGTGGAGGGCGAGCGGGTCGTGTGGGTGGGGCCCCGGAGCGCCCTCGACCGGGTCGGGGCGGACGAGCGGGTGGACGCCGGCGGGGGCGCCGTCGTCCCGGGTTTCGTCGAGTCCCACAGCCACCTGGTCTTCGCCGGCGAGCGGGCCGAGGAGTTCGCCGCCCGCATGGCGGGGCGTCCCTACGCGGCCGGGGGCATCCGGACGACGCTCGCCGCCACGCGGGCCGCGTCGGACGCCGCGCTGGCCGGGAACGTCACCCGCCTGAGCCGGGAGTACCTGCGGCAGGGCACCACCACGCTCGAGTGCAAGTCGGGCTATGGGCAGACGGTCCGCGACGAGCAGCGGTCGGTGCGGATCGCTCACGACCACGCCGACGAGGCCACCCTGCTGGCGGCGCACGTGCTGCCGCCGGAGTTCGAGGGGCGTCCGGACGACTACGTGCGGATGGTGGTCGACGAGATGATCCCGGCCTGCGCGCCGTACGCGTCCTGGATCGACGTCTTCTGTGAGCGCGGCGCGTTCGCCTACGACGAGGCGCGGGCGGTGCTCGAGGCCGGCCGGGCCGCCGGCCTCGGCGTCCGGGTCCACGGCAACCAGTTGACGCAGGGACGCGGCGTCCAGTTGGCCGTCGAGATGGGGGCGGCGAGCGTCGATCACGTCTGCCACACGGACGCCGCCGACGTCGACGCGCTGGCGTCCGCCGACACCGTGGCGACGCTGCTGCCGGCCGCGGACTTCTCCACGCGCAACCAGTACCCCGACGCCCGCCGCCTGTTGGACGCCGGCGTGACCGTCGCGCTGGGGGCCGACTGCAACCCGGGCACGAGTTACACGACGTCGATGCCGTTCTGCATCGCGGTCGCCGTCCGCGACCTGCATCTCACGCCCGACGAGGCGCTCTGGGCCGCGACGGCCGGCGGGGCGCGGGCGTTGCGCCGCGACGACGTGGGCGTCGTGGCGGTCGGCAAGCGCGCCGACCTGGCGTTCCTGGACGCCCCGTCGCACGTTCACCTGGCGTATCGGCCGGGGGTCCCGCTCGTGCGGCGGGTGCTGCGGGCCGGCCGGCTGGTCGCCGAGGCGGAATGGTGGGAGCCCGGCGCCGGCCTGCCGGCGGCCGCAGGCCGGGGGAGCGTGCGGTGACGGCGTCGCTCCGGGCGTCCGCCCCGTGGACGGGCCGCGACGACGGGCCCGGCGACCAGCACGCCCGCTGGCACTCGGTGATCGGGCCGGCCGCGCCGGGGGTGGGCGCCGACGTGATGGTCGTGGGGTTCTGCAGCGACGAGGGGGTGCGGCGAAACCTCGGGCGTCCGGGGGCCGTCGACGGGCCGGCGGCCGTGCGCGCCGCGCTGGCCCAACTGGCGGCCCCGCGGCGTGCGGACGGCTCGGTGCCGGCGCTGGCCGATGCCGGCGACGTGCTGGTCGGCGACGGCGACCTCGAGGGCGCCCAGGAGCTGCTCGGCGACGCGGTCCGCCGGATCGTCGACGCCGGCGCCCTCGCGGTGGTGGTGGGTGGCGGCCACGAGGTGGCCTACGGCACCTTCCTGGGCGTCGCGGCGAGCCGCCGCGCGGCCCCGCCCGCCCGGCTGGGGGTGCTCAACCTCGACGCGCACTTCGACCTGCGCGCGGCCGACCGGGCCACGTCCGGGACGCCGTTCCGGCAGATGTTCGACCGGCAGGCCGAGCGGGAGCGTTCGCTCGCCTACGCCGTCGCCGGCCTCTCGCCGGCCAACAACACCCGGGCGTTGTTCGACGCCGCCGAGCGCCTGGGCGTCGCGGTGCTCCCCGACGACGCGTGCACGCCCGAGGCGTGCCGCCGCTTCGCGGAGGACTTCCTGGCCGGTGTCGACGTCGTGCAGCTCAGCGTCGACCTGGACGCCCTGCCGGCGGCGGTCGCCCCGGGGGTCAGCGCCCCGGCGGGCTTCGGGGTGGAGGTGCCGGCCGTGCGTGCGCTGTGCCGGACGGTGGCCGCCTCGGGCAAGCTGGCCGTCGTCGAGGTGGCCGAGTTGAGCCCGCGCTTCGACGTCGACCAGCGCACGGCCCGCCTGGCCGCCCGCCTGATCGACGAGACCGTGCGCGTGGCGACGTCCGCCTGACCTCCGGGTCCTCCTCCCAAGGGCCGGGGCGTGCGAGCGACCGGAGGGGACACTGGGTTGCTCGGTTTTGTTGCGTGGACGCAACGGCTGCCCCCGGAGGGTGCGCGCCGGTGAGCCGGCGGGAGCGTCCGGGCCCGGGCGACCCGGGGATGAGGACCCCTGGCGCCACCGCCGTGCCGGCACGACAATGAACCGTCGCCGTCACCCCGGCGGCGACGCCAGGCCGGCGGGATTCCCGCCGTAGAGGAGGCGGCCATGCTCGAGAAGTACGTCATCCTGCACAAGCCGGACGCCGTCCGTCCGGGTCGCGGCCCGGGGGCCTTCCCGGCTGCGGAGGAGGAGCCTCGTCCCCCACGCGTCGACGTCGACGAACTCAAACCCGCCCGCGCGGCCGCCGTCCGGCAGCACCGCTCGACCATGGCCATGGCGCCGGTGATGCCCATGAAGCTCATCCAGCCGGTCGCGATCGGCGAGGCGGACGCCGCCGCCGCCGGCCCGACGTGGGGCGTCCGGGCGGTCGGGGCCGACACCTCGCCGTGGACCGGTGCGGGGGTCGTCGTCGCCGTGCTCGACACCGGCATCGACCCCAACCATCCGGCGTTCGCCGGCGTCCAGCTCGTCCGGCGGAACTTCACCGAGGAAGGGGACGACGACGCCCACGGCCACGGCACCCACTGCGCCGGCACGATCTTCGGCCGGGACGTCGCGGGCACCCGCATCGGCGTGGCCCGCGGCGTCCAGAAGGCGCTGATCGGCAAGGTGCTGGGCGAGGGCGGCGGCGGCAGCGACCAGATCGTGCAGGCCATCAACTGGGCCGTCGGGGAGGGCGCCAACGTGTTGTCGATGTCGCTGGGCATCGACTTCCCCGGCTACGTCGCCTACCTGGAGGGCAAGGGTGTCCCGACGGACCTCGCCACCTCGATGGCGCTCGAGGGCTACCGCACGAACGTCGACCTGTTCGAGGCCATCGCGGCGCTGGTGTCGGCCCAGGCGGGGTTCGGCAGGACCGCCCTGCTGGTCGCCGCCGCCGGCAACGAGAGCCGCCGCGACGTCAACGCCGACTACGAGATCGCCGTCAGCCCGCCGGCCGTCGCGAAGGGGTTCGTCTCCGTCGCCGCGCTGGCCGACGCGGCGTCCGGCTTCGCCATCGCCGACTTCTCCAACACCGGCGCGCGGGTCGCCGGCCCCGGGGTGAACGTCGTCTCCGCGAAGCGGGGCGGCGGCCTGGTGTCGATGAGCGGCACCTCGATGGCGACCCCCCACGTGGCGGGGGTGGCCGCCCTGTGGGCGCAGAAGCTCGCCGCGGAGAACTCCCTCGACCTCCGGAACCTGGAGGCGCGCCTGACCGGCACCGCCTCCGCCGCTCGGCTCGTCGCCGGGTTCGACCCCGTGGACGTCGGCGTCGGCATGGTGCAGGCCCCGCAGGACTGACCCCCCGCGCGATCGGACCGAGGGCCGAGCATGGGCGACACCAGCGCCGGCACCAACCGGCCGGCCGTTCCGCTGCCCGCGCGGCGCCGGCTGCGCACGTTCGCGTTCGACCCGATGTCGACCCGGCTGTCGGGCCGCTTCCTGACCCTCGACATCCCCTTCGAACCCGACCTGGGACCGGGCCCGGCCGGGGACCTCGTCGTGGTCGTCGACTACGACCCGGTCCGCCGGCTCTGGTACGAACCGGTCCACCTGGACGATCCCGCCGTCCTGGCCCAGGACGGACTCCGCCCCGTCGAGAACGACCCCCGGGCGCACCAGCAGATCGTCTACGCCGTGACGATGAGCGTCATCGAGCGCTTCGAGCGGTACCTGGGGCGCCGGTTCCGGTGGCGGGGCACCGCGCGGCTCCGGCTGGTCCCCCACGCCTTCGAGGAGCGCAACGCCTTCTTCGACGCCACCCGCGGCGCGGTGCTCTTCGGCTACTACGAGGCCGACCGGCGCGACCCCGGACGGAACCTGCCCGGGCAGATGATCTTCACCTGCCTGTCCTCCGACATGATCGCCCACGAGGTCACGCACGCGATCATCCACCGCCTCCGCCGCTACTACACGCACGCCACCAACCCCGACGTCTACGGCTGCCACGAGGCGTTCGCCGACCTGATCGCGTTGTTCCAGCACTTCGTGCACCGCGACGTCGTTCTCGAGGCGGTCGCCGCCGGCGCGGCCGACCTGGGCCGGAGCACCGGCCTGCTGGCGTTGGCCCACGAGTTCGGCGAGTCGTCCGGACGCGGGACCTCGCTGCGGTCGGCCATCGGGACGCCGCCCGACCCGACGGCCTTCGCCGCCACCCGGGAACCCCACCGCCGCGGCGCCTGCTTCGTGGCGGCCCTCTTCGACGCCTTCCTCGCCGACCATCGGCGGGCCAGCGCGGACCTGCTCCGGCTGGCCACCGGCGGCTCCGGCGTCCTGCCGCCCGGGGCCATCCCGCCCGACCTGGCCCGCCGCGTGGCCGACGAGGCGGTCGCGTCGGCCGACCGCCTCCTGGCGATGATCGTCCGGGCCATCGACTACCTGCCCACGGTCGACGTCACCTTCGGCGACGTGCTGCGCGCGATCGTCACCGCCGACCGCACCTTCCACCCCGACGACGCCGTGAACCTGCGCGCGACGCTGGTGGAGTGCATGCGGAGCCGCGGCATCCGACCCGACCGCGTCACCTCGCTGGCCGAGGAATCGCTGCTGTGGCCCCGGCCGGCGCAGCCGCTGAGCCTCACCGAACCGGACGGCGTCGACCTCGCCCCCGTGATCCTGGCCGCCACCCGGAACCTCGACCCGACGGGCGAGGCCGGCCTCAAGGGGGAGCAGGTCTTCCGGCAGGTCACGACCTGGGCGAACCGGCACGCGCTCGAACTCGGGCTGAGCCCCGACCCGGCCCTGCCCATCGCGCTCACCGGCATCCACGTGGCCTACCGCCGCACCCAGGACGGCCAGACCCTCCCCGAGATCGTGGTGCAACTCACCCAGCGGCGACGCGACCTGGAGGCGTCCGGCGTCACCTCCGGCGCCGACCTCCCGTTGCTGGCCGGCACCACCGTGATCGCGGCCGTCGACGGCCGGGTGGAGTACCTGGTGCCCAAGCCCTTCCCGCTGTCCGCCGACGTGCTCGCGACCGTGCCCGCCGGGCACGTCGCGCGGGCCCACCACGAGGCCGGGGAGCGGCGGCTCGCGGCCTTGCGGGACTGGCTCGCCGGCGTCGACGAGGCCGACGCCAGGCCGCGGGCCGCGGCCGCACCGGTACCGCCGGTCCACGTGGGCCGGTGGGAGATCGACCCGGCCGACCCCGCCGCGACCAAGAGCCACGCCGACCGCCCGCTGTTCGACCCGGTCTTCGTCGCGGACCCGGCCACCCTCCCGGGCTCCCTGGCGCAGGCCCTGCAGTCCCTGGGGCTGCGGAAGCTGACCCGCGACGCGGACGCCGCCCGTGGGGGGGCCGCCCCCGACGACCCGTCGGCCTGAGGCGTCCCGGGGGCCGCGTTTCCCCTACGATCGCGCCAGGATCGGAGGTCACCATGGCCCACACCGAGGGCACGCTGCTGCTCCTGCGGCACGGCGAGAGCGTGTTCAACGCGTCGAAGACCTTCACCGGCCTCCTGGACGTCGGCCTCACCCCCGCCGGCGAGCGGCAGGTGGGGGTCGCCGCGGCCCTGATCCGCGAGGCCGGCCTGCACCCCGACCTCGTGGTCCGCTCGCCGATGTGGCGCGCCATCCGGACCACCGACCTGCTGCTGGACGCCCTGGGCCTCGACGGCGTCCCCGTCGAATCGTCGTGGCGGCTCTCCGAGCGCGACTACGGCTGCCTGACCGGGGTCTCCAAGGCGGACGCCCGCGCCCGGCACGGCAAGGAGGCGTTCTTCACCTGGCGCCGCACCATGCACGGACGCCCGCCCGCGGCGTCCGCGGAGCAGGTGGCGTCCTGGCGCGAACCGGCGCCGCTGGCGGAGGCCGGGCCACTGCGCCCCGGCATGGGGGAGTCGCTGCACGACGTCGTCGAGCGCGTCCGCCCGCTCTGGGACGACCTGCGCGACCGGCTGGGACGCGGCGACTGCGTCTTCGTCGTCTCCCACGGCAACACGCTCCGGGCCCTGTGCGCGGTCATGGCGGGGCTGAGCGACGAGGAGACCGAACGCCTCAACATCCCCGCCGGCCACCCGCTGGTGTTCCGGGTGGACGCCGCCGGCGGCGTCCACCCGAGGTCGGGCTCCTACCTCGACCACGACGCGGCGAGCGCCGCGGCGGAGCGCGTCGCCGCCGAGGGCGGCACCTGAGGCCGCCCGCTACCTGCGCGGCGAACGGAGCTGGTGCAGCCGGCGCCGGGCGTCCGGCTTCGCGGACGGTCCCGGCTCCCAGGTCGCCACCCACGGCCCTGACGCCGCCGGTGTCACCACGCCGTCCTCGCAGAACGCGAAGCGGCCGGCCAGGACCCCGCGGGCGGCCCGCCGGTCGGCGGCGTCCGTGTTCTCCCACAGCGCCCGGAACAGCGTCTCCGCGCGCTCACCCCCGATGGTTCGAACTGCCTTGAAAACAAACCAACCTACCGCGCCTGGGGAGGCCCGGGAAGGTGCCGCAGCCCCCCTCGGCGGACCGGCCGCGGGCGGGCCGGCCGGGGGACGGCGTCCCCTGGTGCGAGGTCACCGCCGGGGCCCAGAATGCGGGTGGGACGAGCTGCGCGCACGGTTGCCGCAGCGACTCCCGGGGCAGTTCCCCTCCGACCGACGTGGATTCACCGCCCGAACGGCAGGAGGAGACCATGAAGAACATCACCAACGAGCAGCGCACGCTGCTCGAAGCGCTCCGGGAACGCGGCCGGGTCGACCAGGTCCGCTGGAGCGAGGAGCGCGGCGTCGCGAGCCTGCTGCGCGGCAGGCTGCTGGGTCCGGAACAGGCGCGGACGGTCGAGGAGGCCGTCAAGGCCGTGCTCGAGGAGTACGGCCCCCTGGTCGGCCCACCGGACGTCGCCGACAGCTGGCGGCCCTCGCCGCTCACCGGGCCCCGCGACGCGCGGAAGATCCGCGCCTTCCAGGTGTTCCGCGACGTGCCCGTCTACGGCGCCACGCTGCTGGTCTTCCTCGACGACCAGGGCGGCGTGTCGCGCCTCCAGAGCAGCTTCTGGCGCGAAGTGAAGGTGACGGCCGAAGCGGACCTCAAGGAGGAGTCGGTCGGCGAGCACGTCCTGGGCCTGCTGCGCCGCAGTCCGGACGCCGAGAAGTTCGAGGCCCGCTGGCGGCGCGAGAAGGGCGGTGACCCGTGGGCGCGCGAGCACTTCCCGCTGGTCACCCCGCCGCGGCGCTACTGGCACCCCGTCGACGGCGCCTTCCACCCCGCCTTCCTGGTGTGGGCCCACCTGCCCGCCGAGTGGATCGGCGTGGACGGCAAGCCGCGCAGCGCCATCCTGCAGTCGGAGGTCATGCTGGACGCCGCCACGGGCGCGGTGCTGTGGTCCGAGCCGACCCGGGAGGGCGTCTACACCGACGACGGAGGGGACGGCCTGTCCACGCTCACGACCGGGTCGGCCTACGTCACCCGGCCGCTGCAGATCGTGCACGACGAGCACGGCACGCACTTCCTGCTCAACCGGCTGTCGACCCCCGTCACCCGGACGTCCGACTTCAACGGCGGCACCCTCTCCAGCACGACCGCCGGCACCCAGCTGCAGAACGACGCCAACCTCTCCCAGGACGCCGACGGGCACTGGGACGCGACGACGACGAGCTGCGTGGAGGCGGACCGGGTGGCGGCGCAGCAGCCGGAGACCGACGGCCACGCCAACGCCCAGGCGGCCCTGGACTTCTACCACGGCCTGGGCTGGGATGGCTTCGACGACGGCGGCTACGGGGCCGCGTGCCTCGTGCGGATCGCGACTCACATCGGGATCGACGCCAACGCCTTCTTCGACAAGTACACCGAGTCGCTGCCGGGCGGCGGAACGAAGTACCACGGGTACCTCGGGTTCTACGACGGCACGTGTGCCGGGGGCGCGGTGGACTTCGACTTCATGGCCGGCGACCCGATCATCTTCGGTCACGAGTTCCAGCACGCGGTCACCTTCTTCGGGGCCGCCAAGTCGACCGGCGAGCCGGGACACCTCTACGGCACGTCCTGGCTCGGGGCGATCCGGGAGGGGTTCTCCGATACCTTCGGGTGCCTGCGCCGGGGGCTCTACGTCAACCCGGCGTTCTTCCCGGACGGCGCCACCCACGCCCCGGCCCTGCCGTTCCGGCGCGTCGAGTTCCCGCGGAGCACGGCGACCGACGGCGGCGACTGGTACTGCGACCACTACGACGACCGCGGGTTCGGGTCGACCGACAAGTACTTCCTGTCGACCATGCTGTCGCACGCGGCGTTCCTGGCGGGGGAGGGCGGCGTCCATCAACGGGCGGCGCGACCCGCCGAGCTCATCCCGGTCGTCGGGGTGGGGCGGGAACGGATCCTGGAGATCTTCCACTACGCCCTGACCCACTTCTTCGACACGATCCCCACGACGCTGAACGGGGAGACCCTCATCGAGGCGGGCAAGTTGCTGCTCGACGCTGCCGAGGAGGTGAGCGGAAGCACGCGCACCTGCGAGTACGTGCAGCTGCGCCGCGCCCTCTACGCGGTCGGTCTGTACCCCTACGACGACGCGTACGTGGCGCAGCCCTACGGTGGGGAGGCGTGCATGCTGCCCTGGACGATCGCCTGGCGGTTCTCGCAGCCCTACCTGGGCTTCCCCGCCTCGTGGTGGCGCTCACCCGACCTGTTCATCAACAACGGGTCCGGCGTCGAGTACAACGCCGAGGTCGGCGTGGAGAACCAGGTCTACGCCCGCGTCCGCAACATCGGCGACCAGACGCTGACGAACGTCCGGGTGCGGTTCTACTTCGCGCCGATGGGCACCGGCCTGCCACCCGGCATCGCCGGCTGGCACCCCTGCCAGGACGCCGGCGGCACCGACTGCGTCCTCGACATCCCCACCCTGGCGGGAGGCGACGAGACCATCGCGAACCCGGCGGCTCCGCCGGCCGCCTCGGGTGTCCGGTGGTTCCTCGACCCGGCGTACGTGGTGCCGGGCGTGGACCACTTCTGCCTGCGGGCCCGCATCGAGTGCACGGCACCCAACCACGATCACGACTGCCCCTACGAGGTCCAGTCGAACGTGAGCTACTCCGGCGATCCCGCAGACGGCGCCACCCTGGGCTTCCAGGTGGCCAACTGGGTCGATCCCGAGCCGGTCGGGCTCGATCTGCGGGTGACCCACACGCTGCCGCGGGGCTTCGCGGTGCGGCCGAAGGCCGGCACCCCGAAGGAGCTCGTCCTGCGGCCCGGCAAGCCGCAGACCCTCGTGTGGGAGGTGGTGCCGCCCGCCCGGCCCGGCACGGTGCTGGCGCCCCCCTACGACGGCCGGGTCGAGGGCAAGGTCGCCGGCAAGGTCGAGGGCCGGCTGATCGGTGAGCTGAGCGACGTGAAGGTGGGGCTGCGCCCCCTGACCCCGTCCCGGTCGGTGGTGACCGTGCACGGGCACCTCGCCGGGCGCGTCGACGACAAGATCGTCCTCGACGGGCAGCTGTCCGGACAGCTCGATCGGGCCACCGGCGCGCTGACCGGCGAGTTCGTCGGCAGCGTGGCGGGACCGCGGCTGAAGTACCGGCCGAGCTTGGCGCTGAAGGTCGAAGGCGTCCTCGAGCCGCTGCGGGCCGTCCACTTCACCCAGGCGGTGCGCGGCGAGCCCGTCGGCGGTGTGACGTTGACCTTCGCACCGAAGAGGTGAGCCGACCGGGGGCGTCCCGGCGAGACCGCCGGGGCGCCCCCGCCCATTCCCAGGACGGACGAGCCGATCTCTCGGCTGGATTCCAGAATGCGGGCAGCCGCATTTGCATTTCGAGGGACGGCGTCTACCCTCTACCCCATGCACACCACGTCCTGGCCCCTCGGAAGCGCTCTCGTCGCTGTCCGCGCCATGATGTGTTGTTGTCGAATGTCGGCCTGATCCGACCGAAGGCCACCCCACTCCCATCAGGGGGTTCGGGGTCGGGCCCGCTTCGTGGCCCTGGGTGGCCGAGTCTCAGTCGCTCCGCCGGGTGTGCCCGAGGCGACTGAATTGCCCATTGTGCGATCCCGCATTCTGCGGTGTTTCGACGCATTTCGCTCACATTGTGGGCGCGGCGATTCGTCGCGCCCGCGTGGTGAATCCGCAACAAGTCCAAGGAGAGAATCATGCCGTTGCGTCCCGAGACGCTGTCCGTCCACGCCGGCCAGGAGCAGGCCGACCCCACCACCAACGCCCGGGCCGTGCCGATCTACCAGACGACGTCGTACGTGTTCGACGACACGGCGCACGCCGCCGACCTGTTCGCGCTCCGGACGTCCGGCAACATCTACACCCGCATCATGAACCCCACCCAGTCGGTGTTCGAAGCCCGCGTCAACGCCCTCGAGGGCGGGGTCGGGGCGCTCGCGACGGCGTCCGGAGCGGCGGCGATCACCTACGCCGTGCTGAACCTGGCGAGCGCCGGCGACAACATCGTGGCCACCTCCACCCTCTACGGCGGCACCTACGCGCTGTTCGCCCACACGCTGCCGCAGTTCGGCATCGAGACCCGGTTCGTCGACCCCGACCGGCCCGACGATCTCGCCCGCCACGTCGACGACCGCACGCGGCTGGTGTTCGGCGAGATCATCGCCAATCCGCTCATCAACGTCCTCGACCTGGACGCCTGGTCCGCCGCCGCCCACGCCCTCGGCCTGCCACTGGTCGTCGACAACACCGTCGCCACCCCCTACCTGGCGCGGGTCTTCGACCACGGCGTCGACGTGTCGGTGCACTCGGCCACCAAGTACCTCGGTGGTCACGGCACCTCCATCGGCGGCATCATCGTGGACTCCGGCCGGTTCGACTGGGCCGCCCACCCCGGCCGCTTCCCGGGGCTGACCAGGCCGGACGCCGCCTACCACGACGTCGTCTGGACCGACGCCGCCGGGCCGGCCGCCTATGTGACCCGCGCCCGCACCGTCCTGCTCCGCAACACCGGCGCGGCCATCACCCCGTTCAACGCCTGGCTGTTCCTGCAGGGGCTGGAGACGCTGCACCTGCGCCTCGAACGGCACAGCAGCAACGCCCTCGCCGTGGCCCGTCATCTGGAGGACCACCCCGCCGTCGCCTGGGTCAACTACGCAGGCCTGCCGTCGAGCCGCTGGCACGCCATCGCCGACCGGGTGCTGACCGGCCGCGGTTACGGCGGCATCCTCTCGTTCGGTCTCAAGGCCGGACGCGAGGCCGGCGCCCGCCTGGTGGAGAACCTCGGCCTGTTCTCCCACCTGGCCAACATCGGCGACGTCAAGTCGCTGGTCATCCACCCCGCCTCGACCACCCACTCCCAGCTGACGGACGCCGAACTCCGACTCGCCGGCGTCGCCCCCGAACTCGTGCGGCTGTCCATCGGCGTCGAGCACGTCGACGACATCATCGCCGACCTCGACCAGGCGCTCGCCGCCCACTGACCACCGCGAGCGCCCGCCGCACCCGCTCGTGCGGCGGGCGCGCCCGGGGCCCGGCATACTGACCGACGTGCCCGAGTCCACCGCCGGACGTCGTGGGTCCGAGTTGCTCATCGTGCGCAACCCGGACCAGGCCTCGAAACTGCCCTACCTGATGCTCCTGCCCCTGGGCGACGGGCTGGTGTTCCGCACCTCCGACACCTGGCCCCGGACGAAGGCGCTGTACTGCCACCCGGTCGCCCGCGACGAGTGGCCCGCCGAACCCGAGCTCGTCGAACGGACGCCGATCCGCTCGTGCGTGCGCCGGGGGGCCGCGATCGACCTGGTGCTCGAGCGGGGCCGGGAGAACCGTTCTCAGTTGGTCTACACCACCGCCCGCGGCCGCGACGTCGTCTTCTGGCAGTTGCCCCGCACCCGCAAGCAGGCGCGTCCCGACGTCCGGACGCCGACGGCGCGGGCCGCCGGCGTCCCCGACCTGGAGATCGTGGTCGACACCCGGGAGCAGTACGCCTACCGGTTCGCCGGGCAGCAGGTCACCACCGTCAAGCGGGCCCTGGCGTGCGGGGACTACGCGGTCACGGTCGAGGGTCGGGTCGTCGCCGCCGTGGAGCGCAAGTCGCTGGCCGACCTGGTCTCCAGCCTGCTCGCCGGGACCCTCCGGTACGCCGTCGGAGATCTCGCCGCCCTGCCACGGGCGGCGGTCGTCGTCGAGGACCGCTACTCGGGCGTCTACCGACTCGACCGGGTTCGGCCCGCCGTCGTCGCCGACGGGCTGGCCGAACTGCAGGTGCGCTGGCCCACGGTGCCGATCGTGTTCGCCGAGACCCGGCCTCTCGCCGAGCAGTGGACCTACCGTTACCTGGCGGCCGCGTCCGTGTGGGGCCGCACCGAACTGGCCGTCGCCGCGCGGCTGGGCCCGGACGCCCCTCCGCCGGAGACGGCGGCAGCCCCCGGCACCACCCCCGCGCCGCCCACGAGCGAGGTGCGGGCCTGGGCGCGGGCGTCCGGCCTGGACGTGCCCGACCGCGGCCGACTCCGTCCCGAGGTCTGGGCGGCGTGGCGGGCCGCGCACGGGCAGTGAGCCGACCCCGTGGGCTCGTCGTCGTGGGTGCCGAGGCCGCCCGCTGCCCCGTGCAACAACCGACCCATTCGCCGTCGAGGCGCACGAGAGCGAGAACTTACGGTACCGTAGGTTACGGTTTCGTAGTTCGGATTGAGGATCTTCATGAGCGGTCAGCGCCCCACCATCATTCAAGGCGGCATGGGGGTGGGGGTGTCCTCGTGGCGTCTCGCCCGAGCGGTCTCCCGCACCGGGCAACTCGGCGTCGTCTCGGGCACGGCCCTCGACGGCGTGCTCGCCCGCCGGCTGCAGGACGGCGACCCCGGCGGCGACGCCCGCCGGGCCCTGGCCCACTTCCCGTCGCCCGCCATCGCCCAGCGCGTGCTCGACGCCTACTTCCTCGAGGGGGGACGCCCGGAGGGGCGGCCCTACCGGCCGCACCCGACGCTCACGATCGACCCCAGCCGGTCGGCGGTCGAACTGGCGCTCGCCGGCAACTTCGTCGAGGTGTGGCTGGCCAAGGAGGGCCACGACGGCGTCGTCGGCATCAACTTCCTGGAGAAGATCCAGATCGCCACGCTGTCGGCGGCGCTCGGCGCCATGCTGGCCGGTGTCGACTACGTGCTGATGGGGGCCGGCATCCCGAAGGAGCTGCCGCGCGTGCTCGACGACTTCGCCGCCGGCCTTCCCGCCCGGCTCACCGTCGACGTCACCGATCAGACGCGCACCCACACCGCCGTCCTCGACCCGGTCGCCCACCTCGGCGCCGACCTGCCGGCGCTGCGGCGTCCGCAGTTCCTCGCGATCGTCTCGGTGCACGTGCTGGCCGGCTACCTCGCGCGGGACGCCGCGATCCGGCCGGACGGGTTCGTCGTCGAGGGGCCGGTCGCCGGCGGCCACAGCGCCCCGCCCCGCGGCAAGATGGTGCTGGACGAGGCGGGTGAACCCATCTACACCGCCAAGGACGAGGCCGACCTCGCGAAGATGGCCGCGCTCGGCCTGCCGTTCTGGCTGGCGGGCGGCTGGGGCACCCCCGAGAAGGTCGCCGAGGCCCGCGCGGCGGGGGCCGCCGGCGTCCAGTGCGGCACGATCTTCGCGCTGGCGGCCGAGTCGGGGCTGGCCCCGGCCCTGCGGGCGCGCATCGTGGACGCCGTGCGTGCCGGCACGCTGGTGGTCCGGAACGACCCGCTGGCGTCCCCCACGGGCTTCCCGTTCAAGGTGGCCGCGCTGGAGGGCACGCTGTCCCAGCCGGAGGTGTACGCCGCCCGGCCCCGCATCTGCGATCTGGGCTACCTGCGTCAGCCCGCCGAGCGGCCCGACGGGTCCGTGGTGTACCGCTGCCCGTCCGAGCCCGAGCACATGTACGTCCGCAAGGGCGGCGACGTCGCCGACACCGTGGGGCGCGTGTGCCTGTGCAACTCGCTGTTCGCCGACATCGGGCTGCCGCAGCGGCGCCCCGGCGGTTACGTCGAACCGTCGGCGGTGACCCTCGGCCAGGATCTCGTCGGGGCGCGGCGGCTGCTCGCCGAGCACCCCGAGGGCTACAGCGGGGCCGAGGCCGTCGCCTGGCTGCTGGGCTCGGCACCCCAGCCCTGACGCGGAACGGGGGACGCGGCGACGCCGCGCCGGGGGGCTGTGTCGGGTCTGGCATTCTTGCTGCCATGAGCAGACTGTGGCCGGAACGCAGCGGCGACGCCTGGGCACGCATCGGACGCCTCGAGGTCACCTCGGTCATGGCCGTGGTGCTGCTGACCGTGGCCGGCTGGCTCGTCTGGGTCGTCGTGCCCGGCCTGACCGCCCTGCTGGCGTTCACCCCCGACCTGCTGCTGGCGGGCCACGTCTGGCGGCCGTTCACCTGGCCGGTCGCCGGGGCGCTCGGCCTGTTCCCCGTGCTCAACCTCGTCTTCTTCTGGTACTTCGGCACCGAGCTCGAGAACCAGATCGGACGCCGACGCATGGCCGCGCTGCTGGTCGGCATCTGGGCCAGCCTGACCCTCGCCGCCCTGGTGGCGGGCCTGGTGCTGCCCGGCACGGTGGGGCTGGCGGGCATCGGGCTGGTCGAGTTCCTGGTGCTGCTGCTCTGGGTCGCGGAGTACCCGAACCGTCCGCTCTTCTTCGGCATCAAGTCGTGGGTGTTCGGTGCCGTGCTGCTGGGGCTGCAGTTGCTGCTGATGGTCGCGAGCCGCGACGCCGCCGGCCTCGTCAGCCTGCTGCTGAGCCTGGTCCTGGTGGCCGTGCTCGCCAAGCGGCAGGGTCTGCTGACGGAATACGCCTTCGTCCCGGGCGGAGCGCGGCCGCAGCGCCGGCGTCCGGCCCGGCAGACCCGCGCGCAGAAGCAACAGGCCAAGCAGGCGACCGTCCGCGCCACCGACCGGGAGCGGCTCGATCAGCTCCTCGACCGCATCAACGAGGCGGGCATCGGGGCGCTGACCGACGCCGAGCGCAAGGAGCTGACCGCCATCCGCGACCGGCTGCGCAAGGGCTGATCGCCCCCGCTCAGCCCTCGGCGCCGCTGCGCCGCAGCACCTCGGAGAGGCGCTCCGCCGCGGCGATGACCGCGGGGGCGTGCAGGCGCCCGGGCTGCCGGGTGAGCCGCTCGATCGGACCCGACACCGACACGGCGGCGATGACCTTCCCCGAGGGGGACCGCACCGGGGCCGACACCGACGCGACCCCGGCCTCGCGTTCGGCGACCGACTGGGCCCAGCCGCGGCGGCGCACCGTGGCCAGCGCGACCGCTGAGAAGGAGGCGCTGGCGAGGCCGCGCTGGATGCGCTCCGGGTCCTCCCAGGCGAGCAGCACCTGGGCGGCCGAGCCGGCCGACATCGTGAGCTGCGCGCCGACCGGGATGGTGTCCCGCAGGCCGGACGGCCGCTCGGCGGCCGCCGCACACACGCGCAGGTCCCCCTGGCGGCGGAAGAGCTGGGCCGACTCCCCGGTGATGTCGCGGAGCCGGTTGAGCACCGGGCCCGCGGTGGCGAGCAGCCGGTCCTCGCCGGCGGCCGAGGCGAGCTCGCTCAGGCGCGGGCCGAGGACGAAGCGGCCCTGCAGGTCGCGGCTGACGAGCCGGTGGTGCTCCAGCGCGACGGCGAGCCGGTGGGCGGTGGGCCGGGCCAGCCCGGTGGCGCTGACCAGGCCGGCGAGCGTGGTGGGCCCCTGCTCGAGAGCGGTCAGCACGAGTGCTGCCTTGTCGAGCACTCCGACGCCGCTTGAATTGTCCATAAGGTAAGACTGCCGTCTCGGACTTCGGTCGCGCAACCCACAATGGTACGCGGGACGGCGCCGGTGTCGCCCCGACCGGAACACCCGATGGAGGAGCGATGACGGGCAAGACCCTAGCTGACAAGGTCTGGGAGAGCCATGTGGTGCGCAGCGCGGCGGGGGAGCCCGACCTGCTCTACATCGACCTGCACCTCGTCCACGAAGTCACCAGCCCTCAGGCCTTCGACGGGCTGCGGCTCGCGGGCCGGCGGGTGCGGCGTCCGGACCTGACGCTCGCCACCGAGGACCACAACACCCCCACCGAGCACATCGACCAGCCGATCGCCGACCCGGTCAGCCGGCTGCAGGTCGAAACGCTGCGCCGCAACGCGGCGGAGTTCGGCGTGCCGATCCACTCGCTGGGCTCCAGGGACCAGGGCGTCGTCCACATCATCGGCCCCGAGCTCGGCCTCACCCAGCCCGGCATGACGATCTGCTGCGGTGACAGCCACACGGCCACGCACGGCGCGTTCGGTGCCCTCGCGTTCGGCATCGGCACCTCCGAGGTGGAACACATCCTGGCCACCCAGACGCTGCCCCAGGCCCGGGCCAAGCGGATGGCCGTCAACGTCGTGGGCGCGCTCGCCGAGGGGGTCACCCCCAAGGACCTGATCCTGGCGCTCATCGCCCAGGTCGGCACCGGCGGCGGCGCCGGGTACATCGCCGAGTACCGCGGCCCCGCCATCGAGGCGATGTCGATGGAGGGGCGCATGACCGTCTGCAACATGAGCATCGAGTGGGGCGCGAAGGCCGGCATGATCGCCCCCGACCAGACCACCTTCGACTACCTGGCCGGACGCCCCAACGCCCCCACCGGCGCCGACTGGGATGCCGCCGTCGCCTACTGGCGCTCCCTGCGCACCGACGACGACGCCGTGTTCGACGCGGAGGTCACCCTGGACGCCTCGGCCGTCCAGCCGTTCGTCACCTGGGGCACCAACCCCGGCCAGGGCCTGCCGCTGTCGGCGTCCGTCCCGTCGCCGGACGACTTCGCCGACCCCGTCGACCGAGCCGCCACCCAGCGGGCCCTCGAGTACATGGGCCTCACCGCCGGCACCCCGCTGCGCGACATCCGGGTCGACACGGTCTTCGTCGGCTCCTGCACCAACGGCCGCCTGGAGGACCTGCGCCTGGCGGCGTCCGTCCTGAAGGGGCGCAAGGTGGCCGACGGCGTCCGCATGCTGGTCGTGCCGGGCTCGGCCCGGGTGCGCCTCGCCGCGATGGCCGAGGGCCTCGACAAGGTCTTCATCGACGCCGGCGCCGAGTGGCGCGAGGCCGGCTGCTCGATGTGCCTGGCGATGAACCCCGACAAGCTGGAGCCGGGGGAGCGCTCGGCGTCCACCTCGAACCGCAACTTCGAGGGCCGTCAGGGCAAGGGCGGCCGCACCCACCTGGTCTCGCCCGCCGTCGCCGCCGCGACGGCCGTGCGCGGCACCCTGTCGTCCCCCGCGGACCTCTGATCGGAGACAAGGACATGGAGCAGTTCGTCACCCACACCGGCGTCGCGGTCCCGCTGCGCCGCAGCAACGTCGACACCGACCAGATCATCCCCGCGGTCTACCTCAAGCGCGTCACCCGCTCGGGCTTCGAGGACGGCCTCTTCGCCGCCTGGCGGACCGACCCCGGGTTCGTGCTCAACCAGCCCGCCTACGCGCGGGGCACGGTGCTCGTCGCCGGCCCCGACTTCGGCACCGGCTCGTCGCGGGAGCACGCCGTCTGGGCCCTGCAGAACTACGGCTTCCGCGCCGTCATCGGCAGCCGATTCGGGGACATCTTCCGCGGCAACGCCGGCAAGGCCGGCCTGCTAGTGGCCACCGTCGGCCAGGACGTCGTCGAGACGCTGTGGGCCCTGCTCGAGGACGCCCCGGGCACCGAACTCACCGTCGACCTGCCGAACCGGGTCATCCGGGCCGGCGCCGCCGAGTACCCCTTCACGATCGACGACTACACCGCGCACCGACTGCTCAACGGGCTCGACGACATCGGGATCACCCTGCAGAGCGAGGCCGCGATCGCCGCCTTCGAAGCGACGCGGCCCGCGTTCAAGCCGACGACCCTGCCGGTGCGCGTCGCCGACTGAGCCGGTCGGGGGCCTTCGCTAGGGTGATCCGTGGCGCGGCGGGGGCCGCGGCCGAGGAGGAGGAGCACCGCATGCCCGACCACACCGGACGCGTCCGCGTCGCGATCGTCTTCGGGGGGGTCAGCTCCGAACACGGGGTGTCCTGCCTCACCGCCGGCGGGGTGACCCGTGCGATCGACACCGACCGCTTCGAGGTCGTCGGCATCGGCATCACGCCCACCGGTCGCTGGGTGCAGGTCGACCCCGACGAGATGCGCGGCCTCGAGGTGGTCGAGGGCCGCCTGCCCCGGTTGGACGAGGCGCGACCCGAGGCGGTCGTCCTGCGCGGCGACGGCGCCGGAGCCGGCCGGGTGGCCACCCTGGAGGGTGACCGCCTCGTCGACGTCCGCACGTTCGACGTCGCGTTCGCCCTGCTGCACGGCCCCTTCGGCGAGGACGGCACGATCCAGGGCCTGTTCGAGATGCTCGGCATCCGGTACGTCGGGTGCGGGGTGGCCGCCAGCGCCAACGGCATGGACAAGGACGTGATGAAGCGCCAACTCAAGGGCGCCGGCCTGCCGGTGTGCCCCTGGGTGACGATCCCGCTGACCGAGTGGCACGCCGACCGGCAGCGCTACCTCACCAAGATCGCCGTCGACCTCACCTTCCCGGTCTACGTCAAGCCGGCCCGCGCCGGATCGTCGATGGGCATCTCCCGGGTGACCGCCCCCGACGGGCTGACCGCGGCCATCGAGGAGGCGCAGCGCCACGACCCGAAGGTCATCGTCGAGGAGGGCTTCGTCGGCGTCCGCGAGATCGAACTCGCCGTGCTGGGGGTCACCGCCGGACGCCCGCGGGTCTCCACCGCCGGCGAGATCCAGATGCACACCGACGACGCGTTCTACGACTACGAGGCCAAGTACACCCCGGACGAGCAGGTGACCCTCGCGATCCCGGCCGAGGTCAGCCCGGCCCTGCTGCGGCGCATGCAGAAGGTCGCCGCCGCCGCCTTCACCGCGCTGGACTGCGAAGGCCTGGCCCGCGTCGACCTGTTCGTCACCCCCGACGACGAGGTGTGGGTCAACGAGATCAACACCATGCCCGGGTTCACCCGGTTCTCGATGTACCCCAGCCTGTGGGCGGCCTCCGGGCTCGCCTACCCCGACCTGATCGCCGAGCTGATCCAGCTGGCCCTCGACCGGCCGCTCGGCCTGCGATGACCCCGGCGCCGACCCGTCCCGGCGTCCAGGGGCCGACGGTCGCCGACGTCGGCGAGTTCGGGCTGATCGCGGCGATCACCGCGGGGCTGGCGCCGACGGCGTCCGTGCCGGTGACGGTGGGCGACGACTGCGCGGTGCTCGCGCCGACGGGCCGGCTCGCGGTCTCGACCGACTCGATGGTGGAGGACGTCCACTTCCGTCGCCAGTGGTCGAGCGCCCGCGACGTGGGCCGCAAGGCGGTGGCGTCCGCGATGGCCGACGTCGTCGCCATGGGGGCGCGCCCGCTCGCCCTCGTGGTCGCCGTCGTGCTCCCGCCCGACCTGCCCGCCGCCTGGGCGCAGGAGTTGGGCGTCGGCATCCGCCAGGAGGCGGACCTCTGCGGAGCGGTGCTCGCCGGCGGGGACACCGCGGGCGGGGAGAAGATCGTCGTCGCCGTGACGGTGTTCGGCGACCTCGAGGGCCGGACGCCGATCCTGCGGTCCGGCGCCCGGCCGGGGCAGGTCGTCGCCTACATCGGCAACCTCGGCATGGCCGAAGCCGGGCTGACCGTGCTCCGGCGCGGCTTCCGGTCGCCGGCGGCCGTCGTCAACGCGCACCGCGTCCCGGCGCCCCCCTACGACCAGGGCATCGTCGCGGCCGAGGCCGGCGCGACCGCCATGATCGACTGCTCCGACGGGCTGGTCGCCGACCTGCGGCACCTGGCCGAGGCGTCCGGGGTGGTGATCGCGATCGAGACCGAGAACCTCGCGGTCGCCGAGCCGCAACAGACGGTCGCCGCGGCCATCGGGCGGGCCGACCCCCTGGACTTCGTGCTCCGCGGCGGCGACGACCACGCCCTGCTCGCCACCTTCGAGCCCGGCCGGGTGCCGGCTGGCTGGACGGTCATCGGCGGCGTCGCGGCCGCCGACGGCGACCCCGGCGTCCTCGTCGACGGGGCGCCCTTCACGGCGACCGAGGGCTGGAAGCACTTCTGACCCCGGGCCGCCACGGCCCGACACGCACTCGGCCCACCGAGGGCGGCCGCCGCGGCCTTGTTAGGGTGGAGGCCATGGCGACCCGCGCGTCTTCCCCCACGCGGAGCCGTTCCGCGTCCTCCCGCACCGGGGGGGCGCGATCGGGCTCCGCCGGCACCGGAAGCAGAAGAACCACCACCTCCCGCACGAAGGCGACCGCCGCGGGCGGTTTCGCCGCGTTCGGGCGGGGCGTCGGCCGCGTGCTCGTCGCCGTGTGGCGCGGCATCGCCCGGGTCGTCGGTGGCTTCGTCCGGTCGCTCGGCAACGTGGCCCGCGAGGTCGACCCGCCGCTGCGCCGCGACGGCGCCGGGCTGGCGCTGCTGGCGTTCGCCCTGGTCACGGCGGCCGCGTTCTGGTTCGCCCTGCCCGGCCTGGGCGGCGACTGGCTGCGCCTGGGGATCTCGACGGTGTTCGGCACCTTCAGCTACGCGCTGCCGCTGTGCGCCCTGGCCATGGCGTGGCGCACGCTGCGCAACCCACAGGCCAACGGCCCCGCCGGCCGGCAGGTGGTCGGCTGGTCGGCGCTCGTCCTCGGCGTCCTGGGGCTGGTCAACATCGCCAAGGGGCTGCCCACCCCGCAGCAGCCCGAGCAGCTCCGTGCCGCCGGCGGCATGCTGGGCTTCATCTCGTCCAGCTTCCTCTCCGACCTGCTGACCCGCTGGATCGCCGCCCCCATCCTCGTGCTGGTCAGCGTGTTCGGCGTCCTGGTCGTGGTCGGGATCCCCCTGCACGAGGTGCCCGAGCGCGTCCAGCGCGTGCGCCGGGTGCTGGCGGGCGCGCGGCGTCCGGAACTCGAGTACCGCACCTCCGAGCCGTACGAGACGCCGCTGATCCTCGAGCCGGTTCCCGACGACGAGCCGCCCGCCCTCGAACCCGGACGCCCGCGGTCGCGCCGGGGACGGGCGGCCGCCGCGCCGGCGGCGTCCGCGCCGTTCGGGCTGAGCCCCGAGGAACCCGACGACCTCGACGATGCGGACGCCGGCAGCGCCCGCCCGCCGGTCAACGCGGGCCGGGCGCCCGGCGCCCGAACCGGGGACCTGGTCCCCCCGGCCCACTCGAACGCGCCGCTGCGGGCCGAGCAGTTGATGCTGTCCGGCGACGTCCAGTACGTGCTGCCCGATCCCGCCATCCTCAAGCCGGGGGACACCCCGAAGGCCCGCACGGAGGCGTCCGACGCGATCGTGGGGCGGCTGACCGACGTGCTGTCGCAGTTCGACATCGACGCCCGCGTCACCGGCTACCAGCGGGGCCCGACGGTGACCCGGTACGCCGTCGAGCTGGGCACCGGGGTCAAGGTCGAGAAGGTGCTCTCGCTGAGCAAGAACATCGCCTACGCGGTGGCGTCGCCGGAGGTGCGGATCCTGTCGCCGATCCCGGGCAAGTCCGCCATCGGCATCGAGATCCCGAACCGGGACAAGGAGATCGTCTCGCTCGGCGACGTGCTGCGGTCGCCGCGTGCCCGGGGCGAGCAGCACCCGCTGACCGTTGGGCTGGGCAAGGACGTCGAGGGCGGCTACGTGGTCGCCAACCTCGCGAAGATGCCGCACCTGCTGGTCGCCGGCGCCACCGGGTCGGGCAAGTCGTCGTTCGTGAACTCGATGATCACCTCGATCCTGATGCGGGCCACGCCCGACGAGGTGCGCATGCTGCTGGTCGACCCCAAGCGGGTCGAGCTGACCCACTACGAGGGCATCCCGCACCTGGTCACCAAGATCATCACGAACCCCAAGAAGGCCGCCGAGGCGCTGCAGTGGGTGTGCCGCGAGATGGACACCCGCTACGACGACCTGGCCGCGTTCGGGTTCCGGCACATCGACGACTTCAACAGGGCCATCGCGGCGGGCCAGGTCAAGCTGCCGCCCGGTTCGGAGCGCACGCTCGAGCCCTACCCCTACCTGCTGGTGATCGTCGACGAGCTGGCCGACCTGATGATGGTGGCCCCGCGCGACGTCGAGGACTCGATCGTCCGCATCACCCAGTTGGCGCGGGCGGCCGGCATCCATCTGGTGCTGGCGACGCAGCGGCCGTCCACCGATGTCGTGACCGGCCTGATCAAGGCGAACGTTCCGTCGCGGCTGGCGTTCGCGACCTCGTCGATGACCGACTCGCGCGTGATCCTCGACCAGCCGGGCGCCGAGAAGCTGGTCGGCCAGGGGGACGGGCTGTTCCTGCCCATGGGGGCGTCGAAGCCGATCCGGGTTCAGGGTGCCTGGGTGACCGAGGCCGAGATCCGGTCGGTGGTGGCGATGGTCTCGCAGCAGCTGGCGCCCCAGTACCGCGACGACATCGCGGCCCCCGCCGAGTCGGCCAAGGTGGCGGAGGACATCGGCGACGACCTGGAGCTCGTGCTGGAGGCCGCCACGCTGGTGGTCAACCTGCAGCTGGGGTCGACCTCGATGCTGCAGCGCAAGCTGCGGGTCGGGTTCGCGAAGGCCGGCCGTCTGATGGACATCCTGGAGACCCGCGGCGTCGTCGGGCCGTCGGAGGGCTCGAAGCCGCGCGAGGTGCTGGTCAAGCCCGACGACCTGGAGGACGTGCTCGCCAACCTGCGCGAGGGCTGAGTCTCGCTCGGCGTCCGTGCCACGATGGGGCATGGACGCCGACCTGCTGATCCGCAACGCCCGCCTCGTCGCCACCCTGGACGCCGACCGCCGGGAGCTGCCCGGCGGCTGGGTCGCGATCACGGACGGCCTGGTCAGCGGAGTGGGGGCCGCCGCCGATCCCGAACCCGCCGCGCGCGAGACCCTGGACGCCGCGGCGTGCCTGGTCACGCCGGGCCTGGTGAACACCCACCATCACCTCTACCAGAACCTGACCCGGGCCTATCGGCCGATGACGAGCGCGCCGCTGTTCGGCTGGCTGCAGACCCTCTACCCGCTGTGGCGGGGCCTCAACGAGGAGGCGTCCTACGCCTCGGCGTGGGTGGGGCTCGCCGAGCTGGCCCTGTCGGGGTGCACGACGAGCACCGACCACCTCTACCTGCACCCCCGCGACGGCGGCGACCTGCTGAGCGCCGAGATCCAGGCGGCCCGCGACCTCGGCGTCCGGTTCCACCCGACCCGCGGGTCGATGAGCCTGTCGGCGAAGGACGGCGGCCTGCCGCCCGACGATGTGGTCGCCGACGACGACGAGATCCTGGCCGCGTGCGAGGACGCCGTCGCACGCCACCACGACCCCAGCCACGGCGCCATGGTGCGGATCGCGCTGGCGCCCTGTTCGCCGTTCTCGGTGACCCGGGAGCTGATGGTGCGGTCGGCGGAGCTGGCCGAGCGGCTCGGCGTCCGCCTGCACACGCACTTCGCGGAGAACGCCGAGGACGACGCGTTCTCGCTGGAACGGTACGGGTGCCGCCCCTACCAGTATCTGGAGGACGTGGGCTGGGTGACCGACCGCACCTGGGTGGCGCACTGCGTGATGCCGAACGAGGCCGAGATCGCGAAGCTGGGGGCGGCGCGCGTCGGCGCGGCCCACTGCCCGTCGTCGAACCTGATCCTCGCGTCGGGGATCGCTCCGGTGGTCGCTCTGCGGCGCGCCGGCGTCCACGTGGGGCTCGGGGTCGACGGTTCGTCGTCGGCGGATTCCGGGTCGCTGTGGCTGGAGGCCCGCCAGGCCATGCTGCTGGCGAAGCTGCGCGACGGAGCGGGGGCGGCGGACGCCCGGCTGGCCCTGGAGCTGGCGACCGTCGGCGGGGCGGGCTGCCTGGGGCGGAGCGGCGAGATCGGCGTCCTGGCCGTGGGGTCGGTCGGCGACGTTGCCGTCTGGGATCTGACCGGGATCACCTTCGCCGGCGCGATCGACGACGCCGTCGAGGCGTGGCTGCGCTGCGGACCGGCCGCCGCGCGCGACACGATCGTGGCGGGCCGGGCGATCGTGCGCGACGGCGTCCTGGTGTCGTCGCGGGTGCCCGAGATGCTGCGCCTGCACGAGGCGCACGCCCGCCGGCTGCAGGGTCTGCTCTGACGGCGGCGATCAGGCCAGGACGCGCGCCAGGAAGGGCACGACCAGGCCCTGGAGCACCTCCGGGGAGTAGAGGCGCCCGTCGATATGGCCCGCCGTGATCAGCTCCAACTGCACCGGGCCGCCCGCGGCGGCCAGGGCGGACGCCATCCTGCGGCTCTGCGCGGGGGGCACCACGCAGTCCTCGGTGCCGTGCACCAGCAGCATCGGCGTCCGGCGGCCGGCCGCGTGCGAGACGGGGCTCGCGGCGACGGCGGCCCGGAGGCCCGCGCCGCGGGTGGGGTCGGCGCCCAGCAGCGCGGCGACGACGGCGGTGCCGGCCGCCGGCAGCGGACAGCCTGCCTCCGTGAGGTCGACTCCCAGGTTGGTCAGATCGGACACCCCGTAGAGGCTGACGACGGCCCGGGCCGAGGAGGGTGGCCCGGCGACACCCTCCGCGCCCTCCCAGGCGGGCTCGTCGGCGGTGAGCGCGGTCAACTGGGCGAGGTGCGCGCCCGCGGAGTCGCCGGCGAGCGCGACCCGGTCGGCGTCCAGGGCGAGTTCGTCGGCGTGGGCGCGCAGGAAGCGGACCGCGGCCTTCACGTCGTGCAGCTGAGCGGGGAACCGCGCCTGCGCGCTGAACCGGTACTGCACGCTCGCCACCGCCCAGCCCTGCGCCAGCAGCGCCTCCCGGAGCGCGCCGTAACCGGTGCCCGCGGGCATCGCCTTGTCGCCGAAGGCCCACGACCCGCCGTGCACGAACACCACCACCGGCCAGGGGCCCCGACCCGCGGGGAAGTGCACGTCGAGGGCTTGCCGGGTCGGGTCGGTGCCGGCGTAGGGGACGTCCGTCAGCGTGCCGCCGGGCCGGGGGTCGAGCGCCGGCGTGCCGGGCGTGGTGGCGGACGGGAGGGCGGCCGGGGGCGCGCCGGGGGCGTCCGCCGGGGGGCTCGTGGCCGGCGCCGCCCCGCAGCCCGCGAGCAGCAGGAGCGCCATCGCCGCCGCGACCCCGCGGCCGACCCTGGTCATCCGAGGCGCCGGGTCAGGAACGCTTCGTCTCCAGGAACGAGGCGATGCGCCCGATGGCCTCGGTGAGCATGCCGACGTCGGGCAGCGCCACCAGGCGGAAGTGGTCCGGTTGGGGCCAGTTGAAGCCGGTGCCGTGGGTCACCAGGATCTTCTTGGCGCGCAGCAGCTCGATGACGAACGCCTGGTCGTCCTCGATCGGGTACACGTCGGGGTCGAGGCGCGGGAACACGTACAGCGCGCCCTGCGGTTCGACGCAGCTGACCCCGGGAATCTGGTTGAGCAGCTTCCAGGCGAGCTTGCTCTGGTCGTAGAACCGGCCGCCCGGGACGATGTACTCGTTGATGCTCTGGTACCCGCCGAGCGCGGTCTGGATGGCCTGCTGCCCGGGCACGTTGGAGCACATCCGCATGTTCGCGAGCAGCGTGATGCCCTCGATGAAGTCGGACGCCATCTCCTTCGGCCCGGTGATCACGACCCAACCGGCCCGGTAGCCGCACACGCGGTAGGCCTTCGACAGGCCGCTGAACGTCAGGCAGAGCACGTCGTCGCCGGCGAACGTGGCGGTGTGGTGGTGCACGTGGTTGTCGAAGATGATCTTCTCGTAGATCTCGTCCGAGAACAGCACCAGTTGGTGCCGCCGGGCGATGTCGACGAGGCCCTTGACGATCTCCTCGCTGTAGACCGCGCCGGTGGGGTTGTTGGGGTTGATGATCACCATCGCCTTGGTGTGCTCGGTGATCTTGGCCTCGATGTCGGCGAGGTCGGGGTTCCAGTCGTTCGTCTCGTCGCACAGGTAGTGGACGGCCTTGCCGCCGGACAGCGTGACGGCACCGGTCCACAGGGGGTAGTCGGGCGCCGGGACGAGGATCTCGTCACCGTCGTCGGTGTAGGCCTGCAGCACGAGCGAGATCAACTCGCTGACGCCGTTGCCGATGTAGACGTCGTCGACGTCGACGCCGGTGAGGCCCTTCGACTGGTAGTAGTTGGCGACGGCGGTGCGCGCCGAGTAGATGCCGCGGCTGTCGGAGTACCCCTGCGACTCGGGCAGGTGGTGGATCATGCTGGCCACGATGGCTTCGGGCGCCTCGAAGCCGAACGGTGCCGGGTTGCCGATGTTGAGCTTGAGGATCTTGTGCCCCTCGGCCTCCAACCGCTGGGCCTCGACGAGGATGGGCCCCCGCACGTCGTAGCGGACACCCGCGAGCTTGCGGCTCTGGTAGATCTTTCGGCGCATGGGCGCGATTATTCCACCCACTACGCTGGGCCGGTGACCGACCCCACCACCGTCCACATCGTCTCGCTGGGCTGCGCCCGCAACGAGGTCGACTCCGACGAGTTGGCCGGACGCCTCGAGGCCGGCGGCTTCCGGCTCGTCGACGAGCCCGCGGACGCCGAGGCGATCGTCGTCAACACCTGCGGCTTCATCGACTCGGCGAAGAAGGACTCGATCGACACGCTGCTCGCCGCCGCCGACCTCAAGGGCGGCACCACGCGGCGTGTCGTGGCGGTGGGCTGTCTCGCCGAGCGGTACGGCCGCGAACTCGCCGAGGCCCTTCCCGAAGCGGACGCCGTCCTGGGCTTCGACGCCTACGCCGAGATCGACGCCCGGCTGCGCCGGATCATGGCGGGCGAGCACCTCGAGGCCCACGTCCCGGCCGATCGGCGCCGACTGTTGCCGCTGGCGCCTTCGGACCGCCGGCCCGCGGTCGCCGACGTCGCGGTGCCCGGCCTCTTCCAACCCCAGCTGCTGCAACCCACGGACGCCCCGGCGCACCCCGATCTGCCCGCGGCGGCCGTCCCGGCGTCCGGGCCGCGGCCGATCCGCCGCCGGCTGACGCCCGGCCCGTCGGCGCCGGTGAAGATCGCGTCCGGCTGCGACCGGCGCTGCGCTTTCTGTGCCATCCCGAGCTTCCGCGGCTCGTTCGTGTCGCGGCCCGTGGCCGACGTGGTCGCCGAGGTGCGCGCCCTGGTGGAGCAGGGCGTCCGGGAGGCCTTCCTGGTCTCCGAGAACTCGACCTCCTACGGCAAGGACCTCCGCGACCCGGACGCCCTCCCGCGCCTGCTGCGCGAACTGTCGGCGATCGACGGGCTGGAGTGGGTCCGGGTGAGTTACCTGCAGCCCGCGGAGGTGCGGCCGGGTCTGATCGAGGCGATGTGCGCCACCGAGAAGGTCGTGCCCTACTTCGACCTGTCGTTTCAGCACGCCTCGACCCCGGTGCTACGCCGGATGCGGCGCTACGGCAGCCCGGAGCAGTTCCTGGGGCTGCTCGACCGCATCCGGTCGCTGGTGCCGCACGCGGGCGTCCGTAGCAACGTGATCGTGGGCTTCCCCGGAGAGACGGACGCCGACGTGCAGACCCTGGTCGACTTCGTCTCCGCGGCCCGCCTGGACGCCCTCGGTGTCTTCCCGTACTCCGACGAGGAGGGCACCGAGGGGGCCGGCCTGGCCGCCCACGTCGACCCGGACACTGTCGCGGAGCGGTTCGACCGGGTCGCCACGCTGGCGTCCGCCCTGTGCGACGCCCGGGCGGAGGAGCGGATCGGCGAACGCGTCCGGGTGCTGATCGAAGCCCGCGAGGGCGACGCGGCGGTGGGGCGGGCGGCCCATCAGGGGCCCGAGGTGGACGGGACGACCCAACTGGCGGATCCGGCCGGCCGTTACCGGATCGGGGACCTGGTCTGGGGTAGGGTCGCCTCGTCCGTGGGTGTGGACCTGATCGCCGAGGGAGAGCGTCCGTGAGTGCCCCGAGCCAGCCGGTGAAGCCGAGCAACTGGAACGTGCCCAACGTGCTGACGGCGATCCGGTTGGTCCTGGTGCCGGTGTTCGCGTGGCTGCTGCTGGCCCACCCGGCCGACCCAGGGCTGCGCTGGGTGGCGAACGCGGTGTTCATCGCGGCGATCCTCACGGACATGGCCGACGGGAAGATCGCCCGGAAGTACAACCTGGTCACGAACTTCGGGAAGCTGTGGGATCCGATCGCCGACAAGGCGCTCACCGGCATGGGCTTCATCGGCCTGTCGATCCTCGGCGAGCTGCCGTGGTGGATCACCGTGATCATCCTGCTGCGGGAGTGGGGGATCACGATCCTGCGGTTCTGGATCCTGAAGTACGGCACGGTCATGGCGGCCAACAAGGGCGGCAAGCTGAAGACCGTGACGCAGTCGGTCGGCCTGGCGATGTTCATCCCCGGCCTGGCGTTCCTGCCCGCCTGGTGGGGTGTGATCGCCTGGGTCGTGATGATCGCCGCCTTCGCCCTGACCGTCTGGACCGGCGCCGACTACCTGATCGCCGCCAAGAAGACCCGCGACGCCTACCACGCCGAACACCCTGAGGAGAAGAAGTGACCGACCTGCTCGCCCTCGCCAAGAAGGTGCTCAAGACGCTGACCGAGCGCGACCTCACGCTCGCCACCGCGGAGTCGCTCACCGGCGGGCTCCTCGGAGCGACGATCACCGAGGTGCCCGGCGCGTCGAAGGTCTACCTGGGCGGGGCCATCGCCTACACGACACCGGTCAAGGAGTCGCTGCTCGCGGTCGACCACAAGGAGATCGAGGCGTTCACCGTCGTGAGCTCCCAGGTGGCGTCGGGGATGGCGTCCGGCATTCACGACGCCACCGGTGCCGACTGGTGCATCGCCGTCACCGGCGTCGCCGGGCCCGACCCGAGCGAGGGCCACGACCCGGGTGAGGTGTGGATCTGCGTGCGCGGCCCCCAGATCGGCGCCCTGCCGCCGGCGGTGCACACGCAGCAGTTCCAGTTCGCGGGGGACCGGCAGGCGGTCCGGCAGGCGACGGTGGAGGGCGCGCTGTCGATGCTCCTGCGTGTCCTGTCGCCCGTGTAGGGTGGCTCTCTCGGAGACGATCTCGGACGCCTGCCGACTGGGCGCTCTGGGAGGGGAGGTGTGATGCAGGGATTGTTGATGCGCGATCTGCTCGGGCGGACGCTGCGCGAGGTCCGGATGGCGTCCGGCCTGACCCTGCGTGACGTGTCCTCCTCGGCGCGGGTGTCGCTGGGCTACCTCTCGGAGATCGAGCGTGGCCAGAAGGAGGCCTCCAGCGAGTTGCTGGCCGCCGTCTGCGCCGCGTTGTCGGTGCCCCTGGGCGAGGTGTTGCGCTCGGTCGCGGACAAGGCGGACGCCGTCGCGACCGTGACGCCGCTGCCCGTCCACGACGGCGCCCGGGCCGCCTGACGCGGTGCGCGAGACCGAACTGCGCCGCCGGCTGGTGAAGCATCTGGGGGCCGCCTACGCGTCCGCGTGGGCCGCCCAGACCACCCTCGGCGAACTGGGCAGCCGAACCGTCGAGGAGGCGATCGCCGACGGGGTCGACTTCGCGCGCATCTGGCGGGCGGTGTGGTCGGCGTTGGACCTGCCGGAATCGGAGCGTTAGCCCGCTCCGCGTGTCGCGCCCCGTTCGAACACGTGTTCGGTAGTGTGGTCGTCGAGCACAACGATCGTGGGTGGTTGTCCACAGCGGACGGGGCGGGTGACGGAATGTCGGAGCCGGTTCCTACAGTGAGAGCGACCCGAGACGAAGGCACGAAAGGAACACGGTCATGGCGGTAGCCGATCGCGAGAAGGCCCTGGAGGCCGCGCTCGCCCAGATCGAGAAGCAGCACGGCAAGGGCTCCGTGATGCGGCTGGGCGACGAGGTGCGCCAACCGATCCAGGTGATCCCCACCGGGTCGATCGCGCTCGACGTCGCTCTCGGCGTGGGCGGCCTGCCCCGCGGCCGCGTGGTGGAGATCTACGGCCCCGAGTCCAGCGGCAAGACGACGGTCGCGCTCCACGCCGTCGCCAACGCGCAACGGGCCGGGGGCATCTGCGCGTTCATCGACGCCGAGCACGCGCTCGATCCGGACTACGCGAAGGCCCTCGGGGTCGACACCGACTCGCTGCTGGTCAGCCAGCCCGACAACGGGGAGCAGGCCCTCGAGATCGCGGACATGCTGGTGCGCTCCGGCGCCCTGGCCCTCGTCGTGATCGACTCGGTCGCCGCCCTGACCCCGCGGGCGGAGATCGAGGGCGAGATGGGCGACAGCCACGTCGGCCTGCAGGCCCGGCTGATGAGCCAGGCGCTGCGCAAGATGACGGGGGCTCTCAACACGGCGGGCACGACCGCCATCTTCATCAACCAGTTGCGCGAGAAGATCGGCGTGATGTTCGGCTCGCCGGAGACCACCACCGGTGGCCGTGCGCTCAAGTTCTACGCGTCGGTGCGGCTCGACGTCCGCCGGATCGAGACCCTGAAGGACGGGTCGGAGTCGGTGGGCAACAAGACCCGCGTCAAGGTCGTCAAGAACAAGGTGGCGCCGCCCTTCAAGCAGGCCGAGTTCGACATCATCTACGGCGAAGGAATCAGCCGGGAGGGCAGCCTCATCGACCTCGGGGTCGAGGAGGGCATCATCCGCAAGGCGGGGGCCTGGTTCACCTACGAGGCCGACCAGTTGGGGCAGGGCAAGGAGAACGCCCGCAACTTCCTGAAGCGGAACCCCGACGTCGCCGACGAGATCGAGCGCCGCATCAAGGCCAAGCTGGGCATCGGCCCGGAGAATCAGGCCAAGGAGGGGCAGTCCGCGGAGGAGCCGTCGGGCGAGGCGCGGGCCGGGGCCGAGCAGCGCCCCGCGCCCGCGGCCCGGGGGGCGAAGGCCGCGAAGGCGGCCGACGTCCCGGAGGGCGTCGACCCGGTGACCGGCGAACTCGTCTTCTAGGCCGGGCGTGCCACGCCACAGGCACGGACGGGCCGAGCCGGAGGGCCGCGACAGCGGCCCACCGGCCGACCCGGTCGCGGTCGCCCGGGAGATCGCCCTGCGCCAGCTCACCGCGCGCAGCCGCACCCGCGCCGAACTCGAACGGGCGCTGGGCAGCCGGGGCGTCCCGCCCGACGCCGCGGCCGAGGTGCTCGACCGGTTCGAGGAGTTGCGGCTCGTCGACGACGCCGGCTTCGCCGAACAGTGGGTGGAGAGCCGGCAGCGGGCCGGGCGCAGCGCCCGCGTCCTGGGGCAGGAGTTGCGCGCCAAGGGGGTGGACGCCGAGACCGTCACCGAGACGCTGGCGCACCTCGACGACGAGTCCGATTACCGGGCCGCGTTGGCGTTCGCGCACCGCAAGGTGCGCTCCCTGCGGGGGGTGACGCCCCAGGTCCGCGATCGTCGGCTCACCGGCGCGCTGGCCCGGCGCGGGTTCTCGTCGCCGGTGATCCGGCGGGTCCTCGCCGAGGTGACCGGGGGGCTGGTCGAGCCGGAGGAGTGCGACCCGGCCGCGGACTGAGGCCTCGGAACGCGGTGGTCGCGGCGCACGGGCAGTCCCGCCCGCATGGTGTACCGGTGCCGGTCGCTCGCCGGCACCGCCTACGATGACAGGGCGCGAGGAGGTGAGGGTGAGCACGGAGATCCTGATGACGGCCGCGTTGGCCCTGCTCGCCGTCCTCGTCCTGGTCGCGCTGATCTTCATCGTGCGCATGACGAAACTGATGACCCGCTGGCGCCGCCCGCTGGAGCCCCGGCCGGAGGCGTCCGGGAAGAGGCAGGCGGCCCTGGAGAAGGCGAGCCTCGAGAAGGCGCGCGCCGAGGTCGACACCATCCGGCTGGAGGCGGAGCGACTCCGCATCCAGGCCAGCGAGGTGCTGGCCGTCCAGAACGAGGTGATCGCCCGGCAGAAGGACGAGCTGGACCAGCGCGCCGAGGAGCTGGCGCGCCGGGAGGCGGAACTCACCCGGTCGCGCCGGTCGGCCGACGAGCACGAGGGGGAGTTGGTCCGCCAGCAGGACGAGGTACTGCAGCGGCTGTCCGCCCTGGCCCGGCGGGAGGCCGAGGTCGAGCGACGCTCCGCCGAGCTGGCGGGGGCGGAGGCGAGGGCCCAGGCAACCCTCGAGCGCATCTCGGGCATGCGGCTGGAGGAAGCCAAGGCAGCCCTGATGAGCCGCGTCGAGCACGAGGCTCGACTGGCGGCGGCGACATTGGCCCGCGAGATCGAGGACGACGCCCGCGCGGCGGCGGAGGGCCGCGCCCGGGCGATCATCGTGGAGTCGATCCAGCGCCTCGCGTCCCAGCAGACCACCGAGTCGGTCATCAGCACCGTGCCGCTGCCCAGCGAGGAGATCAAGGGTCGCATCATCGGACGCGAGGGACGCAACATCCGGGCGTTCGAGCAGACGACCGGGGTGAACGTGATGATCGACGACACCCCGGAGACGGTGCTCCTGTCGTGCTTCGACCCCGTCCGGCGCGAGACCGCGCGTATCACCCTGCAGGAGCTCGTGCGCGACGGCCGCATCCATCCCGCCCGCATCGAGGAGGCCTACGAACGCGCCCTGGCGACCGTCGAGGAGCGGTGTCTGCGGGCGGGTCAGGACGCCCTCGTCGAGATGAGGATCACCGACCTGGCGCCCGCGCTCGTGCCCATCGTCGGCGCGCTGCAGTACCGCACCTCGTACGGTCAGAACGTCCTGAGGCACCTGGTCGAGTGCGGCCACGTCGCCGGCCTGATGGCCGCCGAGCTGGGCCTCGACGTGGAGGTCTGCCGCCGGGCCGCCTTCCTGCACGACATCGGCAAGGCGCTCACCCACGAGGTCGAGGGCTCGCACGCCAAGGTCGGCGCCGACCTGGCCCGCCGACACGGAGAGCATCCCGACATCGTTCACGCCATCGAGGCCCACCACAACGAGGTCGAGCCGCGCACCGTCGAGGCCGTCTTGACCCAGGCGGCCGACGCGATCTCGGGTGCTCGGCCGGGCGCCCGGCGGGAGAGCCTGGAGGCGTACGTCCAGCGGCTGGACCGCCTGGAGAAGATCGCCGCCGAGCACCCGGGAGTCGACCGGGTGTTCGCGATGCAGGCGGGTCGGGAGATCCGCGTCATGGTGAGCCCCGACGCCGTCTCGGACGCCGAGGCGCAGGTCGTCGCCCGCGAGATCGCCAAGCAGGTGGAGTCGGAGCTGACCTATCCGGGCACGATCCGCATCACGGTCGTCCGGGAGTCGCGCGCCACCGAACTCGCCCGCTGACGCGGCGCCGGGAGCACCAGCCCCCGGCGGCCACCGCCCGGCTCAGCCGATGTGGAAGTACCGGCGCACCAACTCGTCGAGCAGGTCCTTGCGCTCCAGCAGTTGCAGGCGCAGGTCCTGGTCTCCGTAGCTCATCAGTCGCGCGGCCCAGGAGTCGATGAGCCCGGGCGGGAACACTCCGTCCTTCTCGTAGCTCGCGCGCTGCTCCAGCAGCCGCAGGGCGGATTCGTAGCAGGAGGCCGGCAACTGGTCGAGGTGGGGCATCTGGCCGGCGTCGCCCGAGACGTACCGCTGCTCGGCGTACTCGAGCATGCCGGGGGTGGTGAGGCCCTCGCGGGCCGCCACTGCGATGCCGGCCAGCAGGAGATGGATGTTGGCCGAACCGTCGGGGCTGCGCAGTTCCACGGTCTGGGCGTCGTTCGGCAGGTCGCCGACCTCGCCCTCCTGCGGGTTGGCGTCGCGGAACATGGACCCGTCGAGGTTCTGCCAGCCGAGCGGAACCCGCACCAGCGTCGACCGGTTGCGGTCGCCCCAGCAGATGGCGGTGGGCGCTTCCTGGTGCGGGACGAGTCGGAGGAAGGAGGTGGGCACGGTGTTCCCGAAGGCCGTCAGGGACGCCGCGTGCGACAGGTACCCGCCGATCACCTTCCGGGCCTCCTCGGTGAGGCCCTGGCCCTGGGAGAACACGTTCGTGGTGCCCTGCATCAGCCGGGTGTGGAAGTGCATGCCCGAACCGGCCTGGCCGACGACGATCTTCGGCGAGAAGCTCACCTCGAGCTTGTACTTGTAGGCGACCTGGCGCACGACCCACTTGGCGAGGGCCATCTGGTCGGCCGCCTCGTTCACCGGGGTGGGCAGGAACTCGATCTCGTGCTGCACGTGCTGCTGGCCGTTGGCCACGAAGTTGCCGACCTCGGCGTGCGCGTACTTCAGTGCGCAGCCCATCTCGGCCAGGTGGTAGAGCGTCTCCTGGCGGATCTCCCCCCACTTGGAGAAGGGGGGCGCCTCGTGGTAGCCGCGCTGCTCGACGACGGGGTACAGCGGTTCGGCCGGGCTGAACAGGTAGTACTCCAGTTCGCCGAGCGCCTCCAGTGTGTAACCGGTGGCCGCGGTCAGCGACGCCTGCGCCTTGCGCAGGATGTGCTCCGGGGCGCTGGCCAGCGGCTGGCCGGTGACGTCGTAGAACGAGCAGAGCAGGTCGAGGGAGGGGGTGTCGCCGAACGGATTGATGAACGCGGTGCGGAAGCGCGGCACGACGTAGAGGTCGGAGGACGTGGCGTCCACGAACGTGAACAGCGAGGAGCCGTCGACGCGTTCGCCCATCGTGAGCACCCGGTCGAGTTGCGCCTTCGACTGGATGACGAAGTTCAGCATCTTCAGGCGGCCGTCGCCGCCGAGGTAGCGCAGGTTCAGCAGGCGGATGTCGTGGTCCTCGATGTAGGCCATGATGTCGGCCTTCGTGAACTCCTCTGCGGGCTTGCCGAGGGCCCGCACCAGTTGGTTCGGGTTGAGTGCGACAACATCGGTTGCGATCACCGGGTCCTCCTTGAGACGGTTCTCGCCATCTTGTCATCCCGGAGCGGCGCGGTCGCGCGCCTTCCCGGCCCGTGAGCGGGTTGGCCGCCGGGGGCGTCCGGGTTACCCTTGCCGCCGTTATGACGACGATCGCCGAACCGCGCAGCTACCAGGTCATCACCTACGGCTGCCAGATGAACGTCCACGACTCCGAGCGCATCGCCGGGCTGCTCGAGGCCGCGGGCTACGTGCGTGCGCCCGAAGGCGTCCAGGCCGACGTCGTCGTGTTCAACACCTGTGCGGTCAGGGAGAACGCCGACAACCGGCTCTACGGCAACCTGGGCCACCTGCGCCCGGTCAAGCTCGCCCACCCCGGCCTGCAGATCGCCGTCGGTGGCTGCATGGCCCAGAAGGACAAGGACATCGTGCTCGCCCGCGCCCCGTGGGTGGACGTGGTGTTCGGCACCCACAACATCGGCTCTCTGCCCGTGCTGCTGGAGCGGGCGCGCAGCCTGGCCGCGTCCCAGATCGAGATCGAGGAGGCGCTCACCCGCTTCCCGTCGACCTTGCCGACCCGCCGGGAGGCCGCCCACGCGGGCTGGGTGTCGATCAGCGTGGGCTGCAACAACACCTGCACCTACTGCATCGTGCCCGCCCTGCGGGGCCGGGAGGTCGACCGGCGTCCCGGCGACGTGCTGGCCGAGATCCAGCTCCTGGTCGACGAGGGAGTCCAGGAGGTGACCCTGCTGGGCCAGAACGTGAACACGTACGGGGTCGAGTTCGGCGACCGGGAGGCGTTCTCCAAGCTGCTGCGCGCCTGCGGGCGCATCGACGGGCTCGAGCGCGTCCGGTTCACCTCGCCGCACCCGGCCGCCTTCACCGACGACGTGATCGCCGCGATGGCCGAGACCCCCAACGTGATGCCCAGCCTCCACATGCCGCTGCAGTCGGGTTCCGACCGCGTGCTGAGCGCGATGAGGCGCAGCTATCGGGCCGACCGGTTCCTCGGCATCATCGAGCGGGTCCGTGCGGCCATCCCGGACGCCGCGATCACCACCGACATCATCGTCGGTTTCCCCGGCGAGACCGAGGCCGACTTCGCCGAGACGCTGCGGGTCGTCGAGGCGTCCAGATTCGCCGCCGCCTTCACGTTCCAGTACTCGATCCGGCCCGGCACGCCCGCCGCGACCATGCCCGACCAGGTGCCCAAGCAGGTGGTTCAGGAGCGCTACGAGCGTCTGGTCGACCTGGTCGGCGAGATCGCCTGGGCCGAGAACCGCACGTTCGAGGGGCGGACCGTCGAGGTGCTGTTCGCCGCCGGCGAGGGCCGCAAGGACGCCGCCACGAACCGCCTCTCCGGGCGGGCGCGCGACAACCGCCTCGTGCACGTGGCGATCCCCGAGGGCGCCGAGCGGCCGCGTCCGGGCGACCTCGCCGACGTCGAGATCACCTACGCGGCCCCGCACCACCTCAACGCGGACGCCGGCCCGACCAACCTGCGCCGGACCCGGGGCGGCGACGCCTGGGCCGCCCAGCAGGCGGCCGCGGCCGAGCCGGACGCCCCGCGACCCGCCGCGGTGCGCCTCGGCCTGCCGACGCGGACCTGAGCGGCTCCGCCGTCGGGGACAATCGACGCCATGACCCTGCCGATCCTCGCCCTGCACGGCCCCACCGCCAGCGGCAAGTCGACCCTCGCGGTCGACGTCGCGCTGGCGCTGGGCGCGCTCGGGCGTCCGGCGGAGGTCGTCAACGCCGACTCGATGCTCGTGTATCGGGGCATGGACATCGGCACCGCCAAGCCGACCGAGGCCGAGCGGCGCGGCGTCCGGCACCACCTGATCGATCTGCTCGAGGTGACCGAGACGGCCTCGGTGGCCGACCTGCAGCGGCTGGCCCGCGCGGCGATCGCCGACTGCCACGCGCGCGGCGTCGTCCCGATCGTGGTGGGCGGGTCGGCGCTGTACATGCGGGCGATCCTCGACGAGTTCGAGTTCCCGGGCACCGATCCCGCGGTGCGGGCCCACTGGGAGGCCGAACTGGCCCGCCTCGGTGCGGAGGCGTTGCACGGCGTCCTGGCCGCCCGGGCCCCGGACGCCGCCGCGGACATCCTGCCCGGCAACGGCCGCCGCATCGTCCGGGCGCTGGAGATCCTCGACCTGGGCGCCCCCCTGACGCCCACACTGCCCGCGTGGACCTACGCGCTGCCCGGCGTCCGCTCCTGGGGGCTGGAGCTGCCGCGCGCGGTGCTGGACGCCCGCATCGAGGCCCGCGTCGGCCAGATGTGGGCCCAGGGCTTCGTCGACGAGGTGCGGGGCCTGCTGCCGCGGGGCCTCGAGCGGGGCCGGACCGCGCCGCTGGCCCTGGGCTACCGGCAGATCCTGCAGTTCCTGCGCGGTGAGATCAGCGAGGCCGAGGCTCGCGAGGCCACCGTCCGGGGCACCCGGAGGTTCGCCCGCAAACAGCTCGGCTGGTTCCGGCGGGACGCCCGGATCACCTGGCGGCCCGCCGGGAGTCGGGACCTGGCGGCCGAGATCGCCGCGGAGGCCGTCGAAGGCTGAGGCTCAGGCCGTCGGCGCGCCGCCGCCCGGCTGCCGGAGGGCCTTGTCGAGCCGCTCCTTCGCGCTGGCCTGCAGGTGGTCGATGCGTTCGGCGTACCGGCCGCCGGTCTGCGCGTCCACGAAGTCGCCGACCTTGTCGACCAGCCCGGTCAGGTTCTCCTTGTGCTCGGCCGCGAACGTCCGCAGCCGGACGATCGCCGCGTCGAGTTCGGCCTTCGCGGTCTGGGCCGATGCCGCGAACGCATGCTCGGCCTGGCCGGGGGGTTGCTTCCAGGACGGAGCGGCAGTCTGCTCGTCGTCGAGGCTGAACGGGTCGGCGGCGGGGGCGTCCGGGGCCGGGGGCGCGGCCGGCGCCGGGGCGCCCAGGCTGTCGACCTGGCGGCGGGCGAAGTCCTGGGCCTTGTCGATCTTGTCGGCGAAGCGGCCGCCGGTCTGCTTGTCGATGAAGTCGCCGAGCCGGTCGATGGCGCCGGTGAGCTCGGCGGAGTGGCCGGCGGCGTAGCCGCGCAGGCGCTCGAGGGCGGCCTTCGCCTCGCTGACGACGTCCCGGGAGCCGGGGGTCGGGTTCTCGGTCATGGGGATCCTCCTGTCGCGTGGCGTCCGTCGCGTGGCGGGGCGCCGCTGTCCCCATCGTGCCGAGGCGGTTGCGCCCAGCCAAGGGCCTTCGGGTGGCTGTGGGAGAATCGTGCCCATGCCACGCGCGCTGTCTTTCGCCAAGGGCCATGGGACGCTGAACGACTTCGTCATCCTGACCGACCCCGACGGCGCCCACGACCCCACGCCGGCCGAGGTGCGTTTCCTGTGCGACCGCCGCGCCGGGGTGGGCGGCGACGGCATCCTGCGGGTCGTCCGCGCGCGGCACATCGCCGGCTGGACCGGCGACCCGGACGCCTGGTTCATGGACTACCGGAACGCCGACGGGTCGCTGTCGGAGATGTGCGGCAACGGCGTCCGGGTGTTCCTGCTGTTCCTCAAACACGCCGGCCTGGTGCCCGCCGACACCGACACCCTGGAGATCGGCACCCGCGCCGGCGTCCGCACCGGCACCTACCTGCCCGACGGCGAACTGCGCATCTGGATGGGGCGGCCCCAGGTGGACGCCCCCGGCGTCCGCGTCGCGATCGGCGAGGAGGGTTGGCTGGCCCGGGCGGTGGACGTCGGGAACCCGCACGCCGTGTCGATCCTGGACGCCGACGACTCCCTGGCCGCCCTGGACCTGACCACGCGGCCCGCCTGGACGCCGGCGGAGCGGTTCCCGCAGCAGGCGAATCTGGAGTTCGTCGAACTCCTGGGCGGCGACGAGGTGCGCATGCGGGTGTTCGAGCGCGGGGTGGGGGAGACGTTCTCGTGCGGCACCGGCACGGTGGCGGCGGCGTCCGCGGTGGCCGCGGCGCAGGGGCGTCCCGAGGGATCGTGGACCGTGCACGTTCCCGGCGGCACGCTCCGCGTCGACCTGACCGGCGGCGACGCCTACCTGACCGGGCCCGCCGTCATCGTCTACGAGGGCACCATCGAGATCCCGGACCTGGAGGACCATGCCTGAGCACGACCCGACCGACCCGTTCGACGCCGAGTGGGCCGACCCCGAGGGGGACGTCGACGGCGACCAGGCCGACCTGGCCGATCGCTTGTCGCTCCGCCGCGTCGCGGGCATGTCGACGCAGCTTCGGGACATCTCGGAGGTCGAGTACCGCGACCTGCAGCTGGAGCGGGTGGTGCTGGTCGGCGTGTGGACCTCCGGCAGCGCCGAGGACGCCGATCACTCGATGGTCGAGCTGAAACTGCTCGCCGAGACGGCCGGCGCCGAAGTCCTGGACGCCCTCGTGCAACGCCGCGGCCATCCCGACCCGGCGACGTTCATCGGCCGGGGCAAGGTCGACGAGGTGCGGGAGGTGGTGGTGGCGACTGGCGCGGACACGGTCATCGCCGACGGTGAACTCGACCCGGCCCAGCTCCGCAACCTGGAGGACCGGCTCGGCGTCAAGGTCATCGACCGCACCGGGCTGATCCTCGACATCTTCGCCCAGCACGCCAAGTCCGTCGAGGGCAAGGCGCAGGTGGAGCTGGCCCAGCTGCAGTACCTGCGGCAACGGCTGCGCGGCTGGGGCGGCAACCTGTCCCGCCAGGCCGGCGGGCGGGCCGCCGGCGGGGCCGGCATCGGGGGCCGCGGCCCCGGCGAGACCAAGATCGAGACCGACCGGCGGCGCATCAAGACGCGGATCTCGGTCCTGCGCCGCAGGCTGCGCGAGATGGAGGCGGTCCGCGCCACCAAGCGCGCCGAGCGGACGCGGCACGCGGTGCCGTCGGTGGCGATCGTGGGCTACACGAACGCGGGCAAGTCGTCGTTGCTGAACCGGCTCACCGGCGCCGGGGTCCTCGTGCAGGACGCCCTGTTCGCGACCCTCGACCCGACCACTCGCCGCACCACGACTGCCGACGGCCGCGTGTTCACGCTGACCGACACGGTCGGGTTCGTGCGCAACCTGCCGCACGACCTCGTCGAGGCCTTCCGGTCGACGTTGGAGGAGTCGGTCGCGGCCGACCTGTTGCTGCACGTCGTGGACGCCTCGGACGCCGACCCGGCCGGCCAGATCGACGCGGTGCGGACCGTGCTCGCCGAGATCGGAGCGGCCGGGGTGCCCGAGCAGCTCGTCTTCAACAAGGTGGACCTCGTCGACGACGCCCGCGTCGTGGAACTGCGGACCCTGGACGCCCGCGCCGTCTTCGTGTCGGCCCGCACGGGGCAGGGCGTCGACGACCTGCTGGGCGTCGTCGAGGCCCGGCTGCCCCGACCCCAGGTGGAGGTGCGGGCTCTGGTGCCCTACAGCCGCGGCGACCTGCTCGATCGGATCCACAAGGCGGGGGAGTTCGTCAGCAGCGAACACACCGCCGAGGGCACCCGGATCGTGGCGCGCGTCAACGGTGAACTTGCGGGGGAACTCGCCGCCTACGCGGAATCCGCGCCCGGTCACGACTGAGTTTCGGTTCTGGGGTTTCGTCGGTGACCGGCGCTAGGGTCGCCGCACCGGTCGCCCAAGGCCGGGCTCCGACGAGAGGGAAGCTCATGTCGACCGACGCCATCACCGTGCTGAAGGAGGACCACCGCGAGGTGGGCCGCTTGTTCGCCGAGTTCGAGAAGAAGTCCACCTCCCCCAAGCGCAAGGCCGAGATCGTCCGGGAGGTGCTGCGTGCGCTCACCGTGCACACCCACATCGAGGACACGATCATGTACCCGGAGGTGCGCACCCGCGTGCCGGAAGTCGAGGACGACATCCTCGAGTCCTTCGAGGAGCACCACGTCGTCGACGTGCTCTCGCTCGAGTTGCAGGGCATGCAACCCGACGACGAGCGCTTCGAACCCAAGTTCAAGGTGCTGATGGAGAGCGTGCGCCACCACATCGAGGAGGAGGAGACCGGCTGGTTCCCCAAGGTCCGCGAGGCGCTCGGCCGCAAGGAGCTCTCCGAAATCGGCGCCCGGATGATCGCCGAGCGGGAGAACGCCCCCGCGAAGGTGCCCGAGCCCAAGGGCCTGCGCGCCGCCCTGGACGCCCTGTCCGAGTGAGGCGCCGGGCGGCTCCGGCCCGCTCCACCGGTCGTGGGTAGGGTGGGCCGGTGCCGTCCCGAACCGCCGACATCCTGGCCGCCGCCGTCGCGGCGATCGGGGGCGCGCCGCGCCCGGGCCAGCAGCGGATGGCCGCCGAGGTCGAGCGGGTCTTCACCACCGGTGGGCACCTGCTCGTGCAGGCCGGCACCGGCACGGGCAAGTCACTGGGCTACCTGGCCCCCGCGCTCGACTACCTGGCCGCCCACCCCGGCGATCGGCTGGTGATCGCCACCGCCACCCTGGCCCTGCAGGCCCAGCTCGCCGGCGCGGACATTCCGGCGGCCGTCGCCGCGGGGGAGCGGGTGCTCGGCAAGCGGATCACGCACGCCGTCCTCAAGGGCCGCTCGAACTACGCCTGCCTGCACAAGGTGCGCCAGGGGGCCGGCCCCGAGCAGGCCGCCCTGCTGGGCGGGGAGGAAGTGGCCGACACCCTGCGGGCCCACGCCGCCGACGCGGCGTCCCTGCTGGGGGCGGAGGTCGTGGCGCTGCGCGCCTGGGCGGAGGAGCAGGCCGTCTCGGACGGGCTCGCCGACCGCGACGCGGCGCCCCCGCACACGCCGGCCGCCTGGGCGCAGGTGTCGGTGCCCGTGCGCGAGTGCCTCGGCGCGGCGTCCTGCCCGTTCGGCGCGGAGTGCTTCGTGGAGGCCTCGCGCGAGGTCGCCCGCAACTCCCAGTTGATCGTCACCAACCACGCCCTGCTCGCCATCGACGCGATGCACGGCGGCACGGCGCTGCCCGAGCACGCCCGACTGGTGATCGACGAGGCCCACGAACTGGTGGCCCGGGTGACGGGGGCGGCGTCGGTCGAGCTGTCGCCGCAGCAGGTCGAGCGGGTCGCGCGGCGCTGCCGGGAGTGGCTCGCCGAGGACCTCGCCGAGGAGTTCCTCGACCTGGCGGACACGCTGCGCGACGCCCTCGACGCGGCGCCGGCGGACCGCCTCACCGATCCCGACGCACCGCTGGTGCAGACCCTGCACGTGGTGCGGGAGGTCGCCCGGCGGGTCGTGAGCGCCCTGGCCGGCGACGACGAACCCGAGCGCAAGCAGGCGGCCGCCGCAACCAAGGAGGTGCACGACGTCGCCGGCGCCATGGCCGCCCTCAAGGACAGCGACGTGGTCTGGGTGAGCGAGCGCGAGCGGTTCGGGAGGTGGCTGGTGCTCGCGCCGCTCGACGTGGCCGGCCTGCTCCGTGAGCGGGTCTTCTCCAGGACGCCGACGGTGCTGACCTCCGCCACCCTGCAACTGGGGGGCGGCTTCGAGGCGGTGGCGGCGTCCCTCGGGCTGCGCCGCGACGAGCGGGCCGCCGAGGGGGTGCCGTCGTCGGCGGCGGGCGAGGGTGTCGGCGACGCCGAAGCCGAAGCCGAGGCGGCCCTGTCCTGGACCGGCCTGGATGTCGGCTCCCCGTTCGACTACGCCCGGCAGGGGATCCTCTACGTGGCCGACCGACTACCGAACCCCGGCCGCGACGGCATCGGTGCGGCGGCGTTGGCGGAGATCGCCGAACTCGTGTGGGCGGCGGGCGGGCGCACGCTCGGACTGTTCGCCTCGCAGCGCAACGCGGAGGCCGCGGCCCGGCACTGCCGCGCCGAGTTGCCCGGCCGGACGATCCTGTGCCAGGGCGACGCGCAGCTGTCGGAGTTGACGCGGCGGTTCGTGACCGAGCCCGAGACGTCCCTGTTCGGCACTCTGTCGCTCTGGCAGGGGGTCGACGTCCCCGGCGACACCTGCCTGCTGGTCATCATCGACAAGATCCCGTTTCCCCGGCCCGACGAGCCGCTGCTGCAGGCCCGCCAGCGGGCGGTCGCCGAGGCCGGCGGGAACGGCTTCATGGCGGTCGCCGCGACCCACGCGGCGCTGCTGCTCGCGCAGGGGGCGGGCCGGCTGATCCGGCGGGTGTCGGACCGGGGCGTGGTGGCGGTCCTCGACCCGCGGCTCAGACGCGCCCGGTACGGCGGTTTCCTCCGGGCGTCGCTGCCCGGATTCTGGCAGACGACCGACCGGGAGGTCGCGGTTGCCGCGCTGCGGCGGCTGGCCGCGGCGGCGCGGGGCGACTGAGGCGTCCGGCTGGGTGGGCGGTATCCGGCCAGGTCGGCGGGAGATTCGACCCGGACCCGCCTCCCGGCGGCGGCGTGCAGTTGCCGCGGACGCCCGGCCGTCTTGCATAACCTACGGTTACGTAAGTGTAGGATCGGGGCCATGAACAGCCCGACCGACCCCGGATTCGTGCAGCTCCTGACCCCGGACGGACGTCGCGTCGCCCACCCCGACTTCGCCTACCCGGGCGACGACGCCTCCATCGCCCAGCACCTGCGGGCCATGGTGCTCGCCCGTCGCCTGGACTCGGAGGCGACCGCGTTGCAGCGCAAAGGTCAGCTGGCGCTCTGGCCGCCGCTGCTCGGCCAGGAGGCGGCCCAGGTCGGTTCGGTGGCGGCCGTCGGCCCGCGCGACGAGGTGATCCCGAGCTACCGCGACCACGCCGTCGCCATCGGCATGGGCGTCACGCCGCTGGAACTGCTGCGCACCTTCCGCGGCACCGACATGGTGCCGTGGGACTCGCGCGCCCTGCGCTGCCACCTCTACAGCTTCGTCATCGGCACCCAGGTGCTCCACGCGACCGGCCTCGCCATGGGCATGCGGCTCGACGGCATGGTCGGCAACCCCGACCCGGACGCCGACGGCGCCGCGATCGTGTACTTCGGGGACGGCGCCACCAGCCAGGGCGACGTGAACGAGGCCTTCGTCTTCGCGGCCTCCTACACGGCGCCCCTGGTCTTCTTCTGCCAGAACAACCAGTACGCGATCAGCGTCCCGAGCGAGACCCAGTCGCGCATCCCGCTGTACCGGCGGGCGTCCGGCTTCGGCATCCCCGGGGTCCGGGTGGACGGCAACGACGTCCTCGCCGTCCAGGCCGTCACCGCGTGGGCGCTGGACCGGGCACGCCGGGGGCAGGGGCCGACATTCATCGAGGCGTTCACCTACCGGATGGGTGCGCACACCACCTCCGACGACCCGACCAAGTACCGCGAGCGCGCCGAGGAGGCGTCCTGGCGCGAACGCGACCCGATCGGCCGCGTGCGGGCCTACCTGCGCTCGACCGGCGCCATCGACGACCTCTGGGAGGGGCACCTCGCCAACGAGGCCGATGCGCTCGCCGAGGAAGTGCGGGCCGAGGTGCCCGCCCTGCCCGACCCCGACCTGGCCGACTGGTTCACCCGCGCCTACGTCCGCACCCCGGCCGGGCTGCTGCGCCAGCAGGCGGAGTTCGTCGCCTACGAGGCGTCCGTGGAGGAGATCGCATGACCACGATGACCCTGGCCAAGGCCCTGAACGCTGGACTGCGCCGGGCGCTGGAAGCCGACCCGCGGGTGCTCCTCCTGGGCGAGGACATCGGGACGTTGGGCGGCGTCTTCCGCATCACCGAGGGCCTGCAGGCCGAGCACCCGGGGCGGGTGCTGGACACGCCGCTGGCCGAGTCCGGCATCGTCGGAACCGCGGTCGGGCTGTGCCTGCGCGGCTACCGGCCCGTGGTGGAGATCCAGTTCGACGGCTTCGTCTTCCCGGCGTTCGATCAACTGGTGTCGCAGGTGGCGCGGCTGCGGTCGCGGTCGCACGGCCGGCTCACCGTGCCGCTCGTCGTCCGCATCCCGTACGGCGGCGGCATCGGCGCCATCGAGCACCACTCCGAGTCGCCCGAGGCCTACTTCGCGCACACCCCCGGGCTCAAGGTCGTCTCGCCGGCCACGCCGGCCGACGCCTACTGGATGATCCAGCAGGCCATCGCCTCCGACGACCCCGTGATCTTCTTCGAGCCCAAACGCCGCTACTACGAGCGCGGCGACGTCGACCCGGACGCCGTGCCGGCGCCCCTGCACGCCGCTCGGGTGGCTCGGCCCGGCACGGACGCCACCCTGCTCGCCTACGGGCCCATGGTGCGGACCTGCCTGGACGCCGCCGAGGCGGCCGCCGCCGAGGGGCGTGACCTCGAGGTGATCGACCTGCGGTCCCTCGCCCCGCTGGACGAGGACGTCGTCGTGGCCTCGGTCGAGCGGACGGGCCGCTGCATTATCGTGCACGAGGCCCCCCGTACGCTGGGCCTCGGCGCTGAACTCGCCGCTCGCGTGCAGGAGCGCTGCTTCTACTCGCTGGAGTCGCCGGTGCTGCGCGTCACCGGCTACGACCTGCCCTACCCGCCGGCCAAGGCCGAGCACGCCTACCTGCCCGACGTCGACCGCGTGCTGGCCGCCGTCGACCGTTCGTTCGCCGAGGAGATCCGATGAAGACCTGCTACCTGCCCGACGTCGGCGAGGGCCTCGTCGAGGCCGAGATCGCCACCTGGCTCGTCGCCGTCGGCGACACCGTGGCCGTCAACGACCCCATGGTCGAGATCGAGACCGCGAAGTCGCTCGTCGAGCTTCCCTTCCCGTACGCCGGGCGGGTGACGGCGCTCCTGGTGGCCGAGGGCGACATCGTGCCCGTGGGCGCGCCGATCCTCACGCTCGACGACGGCTCGGACGCCGCGGGAGCGCCGGAGACGGTGACGGCCGCCCCGGCCGAGCCGGCGGCCGCCGCCGAAGCTCCGGTGACCGGGCAGATCGTTGTCGAGCCGCCCGCGGCCGACCAGTCGGCGGCCGGCGACACCGGGGCCGCGGCGGGCGCGCTGCTGGTGGGCTACGGGACGCCGACGGCTGCCGTGAGCCGGCGGCCGCGGGCCGGGCGGCTGGCCGTGCCGGGGGAGCAGGCCGAGCACGTGAACAGCTCCTACGCCACCGACCAGCCCGTGTCGAGGCCGGTGGACGAGGTGTCGGCCCCCGAACCGGTCGGCGGGCAATCGGTCCCGCCGCCGCTGCCGGACCCGGGGGAGCCCGCGCCCCCCACGGTGGCCGGTCCCGGGTTGCGGGCGAAGCCGCAGGTGCGCCGCCTCGCGCGCGATCTCGGGGTCGACCTCGCGGACGTCACCGGCACGGGACCGGAGGGCCTCGTCACCGCCCTCGACGTCGCCCGGGCCGCCGCGGGGCTGGCCACGATGGGGAGCTTCGCGCCGGCGTCCGGGTTGGGGGCCGGACGGACGGGCGGGGTGCGCCACCTCCCGCTGCGCGGGGTGCGCCGGTCGATGGTCCAGTCGATGGTCGAGTCGGTGAAGGCGCCGCAGGCGTCCATGTGGGCCGAGGTCGACGTGACCGAGACCGTGCGGCTCATCGAGGCGCTCAAGCTGCGCCGGGAGTTCGCGGGCCTGCGGATCTCACCGATCCTGGTGCTCGCGCGGGCGGTCTGCCTGGCCCTGGGCCGCAATCCCGAGGTCAACGGCTCGATCGACCTGGAGCGGCAGCAGATCACGATCCCCGACGACGTGAACCTCGGCATCGCCGCCGCCACCGCGCGCGGCCTGGTGGTGCCGAACATCAAGGCGGCGAACCGCCTCGACCTGCTGCGCCTCGCGCAGGCCCTGAACGGACTCGTGAACGCCGCCCGGGAGGGCACCATCACCCCGGCCGACTGCACGGGTGGCACGTTCACGATCACGAACGTGGGCGTGTTCGGCATCGACGGCGGGACGCCGATCCTGGTGCCGGGCGAGTCGGCGGTGCTGTGCCTGGGGGCGTTCCACCGGCGTCCGTTCGTGGTCGGCCGGGGGGACGACGAACGCATGGAGATCCGCTCGGTGGCCACGCTGACGCTGACGATCGACCACCGCGTGCTCGACGGCGAGTCGGGGGCCAGGTTCCTCAACGACGTCGCGACGATCCTGAAGGACCCGGGGCTGGCGCTGCTCTTCTGACGCGCCCCGGAACTCGGGTCACAGGCGGCGCAGAACCGCGGTCACCTTGCCGAGGATCGTCGCCTCGTTGCCGTCGATGGGGTCGTACGCCTCGTTGTGGGGGAGCAGCCAGACCTGGCCGGGCGTCCGCTTGAAGGTCTTCACCGTGGCCTCGTCGCCGAGCAGCGCGGCGACGATGTCGCCGTTGTTGGCGTCGGGTTGCTGGCGCACCACCACGTAGTCGCCGTCGCAGATCGCGGCGTCGACCATCGAGTCGCCGCGGACCTGCAGCAGGAACAGCGTCCCCTCCCCGACGAGCTCGCGCGGCAGGGGGAAGACGTCCTCGACGCGCTCCTCGGCCAGGATGGGCCCGCCCGCGGCGATGCGGCCGACGACCGGGACGTTGACCGGGCGGCCGGTGGGGGAGAAGTCCTGCGCCGAGTCGAGGTCGGACGCCGCGGCGGCGACCGGCCCGGGTGCCGCGGGCACGTCGTCGTGCGCGTCGGCGTCGGGCAGGTGGACCATGAGGGCGCGGGGCCGCTTCGGATCGCGACGGAGGAAGCCCTTCGCCTCGAGCGCCTTGAGCTGGTGGGTCACCGACGAGGGGGAGGCGAGGCCGACGGCCTCCCCCATCTCCCGGATGGTCGGGGGGTAGCCGCGCTTCTCGGTCGACTCCTGGATCATCTGCAGGATCAGCCGTTGCCGCAGCGTCAGTCCCGCGGCGTCGGCGGGGCCGTCGGGCAGGCTGCTGACCTTGCCCAGTTTCTTGGCCACCTTGCCGAGCCGCGCCAGATCCTCCTCCGTGGGACGCCCGCGGCGCGTCTGCGGCGGGATGACCTTCTTGGACTTCGGCCGGCCGACCTTCTTGGGAGCGTCTGAGTTACCCATGGCCCCACCCTACGAATCGCACGGCCCGATTTGAAACATTTGTTCGACGTGTCGTTCGATTCGTGAGGGGTCGCTGTCGGTCACGTGAGCTCGGGCGGGCGGCGGGGTTGCCGTCCCGGTTTGGCGACACCGAGGCGCAGGGAGGTGGGGTTAGGGTACCCTTAGTTAGGCAAAGCCTTCCCTAAGGTCAGAGAGGACCGGCAACGTGAACCCCGTGAGCGTCGCTCTCGCCCAACGCGACCTGGCCGTCCGGCCCGGTTCCGGACAGTCCGTCCCGGAGAACTCCCTGGCGCGTCTGCGCAGGGGGGGCGCGGCGACGATCGTCCGGGTGCTGAACCTGGGCGACCCGGCCGCCTCGCGCCGGCTGTTCGACCTGGGCTTCGTGCCCGGGGCGCACGTCGAGTGCGTGCGTCGCGCTCCGCTGGGCGACCCCGCGATCTACCGGGTGGCCGACTACGAGATCGCTCTCCGGCGCGCCCAGGCCGCCTGCATCGAGATCGAGGGCGCCCGGTGAGCCACGACCACCACGGCGGCGGCGGCGCCACCGTCGCGACCGGCCTGCGCCGGTTCGCGCTGGTCGGCAGCCCCAACTCCGGCAAGAGCACCCTGTTCAACGCGCTCACGGGGCTGCGCGCCAAGGTCGGCAACTACCCGGGCGTCACGGTCTCCCGCTACGAGGGCGTCGCCACGATGCCGGGCGGGGCCGTCGTCGTCGAGGACCTGCCGGGCACCTACAGCCTCGACGCCATCAGTCCCGACGAACAGATCGTCGCCGATGTCCTGCACGCCGGCGACGAGCGCCGTCCGACACCGGACGCCCTGCTCGTCACCGTGGATGCGACGACGTTGCGCCGGTCGCTGGCCATGGTCGCGCAGGTGCTCAACGTCGACCTCCCGGCGACCGTGGTCGTGACCTTCGGCGACGAGCTCGCGCAGCGGGCCGGTCGTCTCGACCTGGCCGCGCTCGGTCGCGCCCTCGGCGTCCCGGTGCTGGGCGTGCCGGCCGCCGACCCGCGCGCCGTCGACGCGCTGCGTCGGCACCTGGCCGACGTGAGCGCCTGGGAGCGGCCCGTCCTGCCGCCGCCGACCGACCCCGCCGAGACGCGCGTGTGGATCGACTCGGTCCTCGCCGCGGCGGATTACGCCGTCCCGCAACGCGACCGGCGTACCGCCCGGGTGGACGCCGTCCTGCTGCACCCGCTGTGGGGCTCGGTGGTCTTCTTCGCGACCATGTTCGGCTTCTTCCAGGTGATCTTCACCCTCGCGGCGCCGCTGCAGGACGCCATCGAGGCGCTGTTCGGCCTGCTCGGGGGGCTGGTCGCCGAGTTCGTGACGGTGGACTGGCTGGCGCGGTTCCTGGCCGAGGCCGTCCTCGGCGGCGTTGGTGGGGTCCTGGTGTTCCTGCCTCAGATCGCCCTGCTGTTCGCGATGATCGCCCTGCTGGAGGGCGTCGGCTACATGTCCCGGGCGGCGTTTCTCATGGACCGGGTGATGGCCCGCTTCGGGCTCGAGGGGCGCGCGTTCGTCGCGCTGCTGTCGGCGTTCGCGTGCGCGATCCCCGGGATCATAGCGACCCGTTCGCTGCCGTCCGCGCGTGACCGGCTGGCCACCATGCTGGCGGCCCCGATCATGACCTGCTCGGCCCGGCTGCCCGTCTACGTGATGCTGATCGCCCTGCTCGTGCCGGCCGAGGCGACCCTGGGTCCCTTCGGTGCCCAGGGGGTGGCGATGTTCGGGCTGTACGTGGCGGGGGCGCTCGCCGCCATGGCGACCGCCTGGGTGTTCGGCCGGCTCGGTGGACGCCGCCAGGGGGCCCTGCCGTTCTACATGGAGATGCCCCCGTACCGGCTGCCCCGGCTGCGCACGGTCGTCGCGGCGGTCTGGGACGCCTGCGTCTCCTTCGTCCGCAAGGTCGCGACGATCATCCTGACCACGACGATCGCGCTGTGGGCGCTGCTGTCCTTCCCGCTGCACGACGCCGGTCGGCTCGAGGCCGCCGGCATCGACCCGACCGACCAGGCGGCCGTCGCGGCCTACACCCTCGACCGCTCGTACGCGGCCGGCCTCGGCCGGGCCGTCCAGCCGGTCTTCGAGCCGTTGGGGTTCGACTGGCGGGTCAACGTGGGCGTCATCGCCTCGCTGACGGCGCGCGAGGTGTTCGTCGCCACGATGGGGCAGATCGCCGCGGCGGAAGACCCCGAGGATCCCGGGACGGCGCTCGCCGCGATGACCGTCGAGGACGGTCCGCGGGCCGGCGAACCGCTGTTCACGCCGTCGGTGCTGGCCTCACTGCTGGTGTTCTTCATGTTCGCGCTGCAGTGCTTCGCGACCATCGGGGTGCTGCGCCGGGAGACCGGCGGGTGGCGGTGGCCCCTGATCGCCTTCGGCTACATGTTCGCCCTGGCCTGGACGGGCGCGTTCGTCGCGGGCCGGGTCGTGGGGTTGCTGGCGCCGTGACCATCCCTGTCCACCCGGAGCCGGGCGCTCACCCTCGCGAACTGCGGTGGATCGTCGCCCCGGACCTGCTGCGGTTCGTGGGTCGCCCCGCCGCGGTACCGGACGCCCTCGGGCGCCTGCTCGCCGACGGCCGCCTCGAGTCGGTCGTGGTGGAACCCGGGGCCGTGGTCCTGAGGCTCGCCGACGGCTTCGCGTGGCGGGCCGAGGGGCCGGCCGTCCGCCGGGCGCTCCAGGACTCGCTCGCCCGCCCCGAGGCCTGGCGGCCGCCTTCGGACGCCGCGGGCTCGTCCGACGTGCGGCTGCGGGCCGTCGCCGAGCGGGTGCTCGCCGGCGAGGTGGGGGACTACGTCCGCTCCCACGCCGGCTCCCTCACCTTGCTCGGGGTGCGCGACGATCGCGTGCTGGTCGCCCTCGGCGGAAGCTGCGCCGACTGCCCGGCCCGGGACTGGACGCTGACCCTCCGGGTCGAGGCGGCCATCCGGCGGCTGTATCCGGAGCTGATGGGGCTGGACGTGCGCCCACGGCGTCCCGGTCGGCCGACGGAAGGGGCGTCCGCGGTCCCGGCCTGACCCCGAGGGGCGCCGCCTCCAGGAAAAGTGTCGGAGGCGCCTGATTGACTCGGCGCCAAGGTTCGGGAGTCTCGAACGATCGTGCGATTCGCTCTTGCAATCGACGACCCGTTCGATAAAACTCTCGAACAGACGTTCGAGTCGATGAGGAGTCCTGACATGACCGCTCTGCACCCCGATCAGGTGGCGTCCGTCCCGGTGCGGCCCCACCGGGCCGACCGCGGCGCCAACGCCCGCCCGCGCTCGACGGCCCCGGCGGCCGCCGGGCCCAGGGCCCGCACCTGGACGCACGTCCCCCGCTCCAGCGTGAACGTGGAGGTCGCCACGGCGCTGGCCCTCCAGGCCCCGCCGGTTCGGCGGGCGCCGGTCGGCGAGCGCCCCCCGGCCACCGTCACGCGGCTGCTCGAGGACACGGTGCCCGTGCGCCGGTTGGCCGCCGAGCCTCGCTACGAATGGACGCCGCGCGGCCTGGCCGTCCTGCTCGCGCTGGTCGCCATCGTGGTGGGCATCATGACGATCACGCTGGTGTCGGCCTTCCTGGCGGTCAGCTCCGAACCGCTGACGGTCGCCGCGCCGGCCCCGGCTGCGGTGGCTCTCCAGACCGGCCCCGGCCAGGGTCGGTAGCGCGCGGCCGCTTCGGCTTGCAGTAGGTCCCGCAGGCGTCTAGCCTCTACATCTAGTAGTTACAGGGGTGTGCCTTCCCCACAGGTTGTGGTGGTGGCGCACAGGTGCTGCACAGGTGTTCCACAGCGCCGTCCACAGGGGCGGGAGCCCGGCGGGAGAGGAGGGTGGGAGTGTACTGCCCGTACTGCCGCTACCCCGACTCCCGCGTCCTCGATTCCCGGGTCGCCGACGACGGTTCCAGCATCCGCCGGCGCCGGGAGTGCAAGGGCTGCCAGCGACGTTTCACCACGTTGGAGCAGATGCAGCTCGTCGTCGTGAAGCGATCCGGGGTGGTCGAGCCCTTCTCCCGCGACAAGGTCGTCGGAGGCGTCCGGAAGGCCTGCAAGGGCCGGCCGGTCACCGAGCAACAACTGGCCCGGCTCGGCCAGCAGGTCGAGGAGTCCATCCGCGCCTCCGGCCAGGCCGAGGTGCCCGCCGAGCAGGTCGGAGTGGCGATCCTCGGCCCGCTCAAGGACCTCGATCCGGTGGCCTACCTGCGTTTCGCGTCCGTGTACCGGAACTACGAGTCGGTCGACGACTTCGAGACCGAGATCGCCCGCCTCCGTGACTCGGTGCTCGCGACGCACGGCGACCAGCCCGCGCCGACCCCGGGCGCCGCCGCGGCGCACCCCGGCGCGCAGTCCGAGCCCGCACCCGAGGCCGCCCCCGAGCTTGAGCCGGCCGACGCCCGCGGCCGCTCGAAATCCGGCCGCCGCGAGCGGGCGCCCCGCGCCGACCAGCTCGAACCGGCCACCGAACAACTCTTCTGAGCGCAGCACTGTCAACCCCCATCCACCGGCAGAGAGGTACGTCATGACGGACACCAGGACCGAACGCGCGAAGGCGTCCGGCAAGGCCAAGGGCCTCACGATCGACCGGGTGTTCACGACCCCCGGCGTGCACCCGTACGACGAGATCACCTGGGAGCGACGCGACGTCGTCCAGACGAACTGGAAGTCCGGCGAGGTCGTCTTCGAGCAGCACGGTGTGGAGTTCCCCGACTTCTGGAGCCTGAACGCCTCGACGATCGTCACCACCAAGTACTTCCGCGGCGCTCTCGGCACCCCGGCGCGCGAGGCGTCCCTCAAAACCCTGGTGAACCGGGTCGTCAAGACCTATCGGGCGGCCGGCGAGCAGCACGGCTACTTCGCCACCCCGGCCGACGCGGAGGTGTTCGAGCACGAGCTCACCTGGATGCTGGTCCACCAGGTCTTCAGCTTCAACTCCCCGGTCTGGTTCAACGTCGGGACGCCGTCGCCGCAGCAGGTCAGCGCCTGCTTCATCCTGTCGGTCGACGACTCGATGGAGTCGATCCTCAACTGGTACAAGGAGGAGGGCTTCATCTTCAAGGGCGGCTCCGGCGCGGGCCTGAACCTGTCGCGGATCCGGTCGAGCAAGGAGTTGCTCAGTTCGGGGGGCACGGCGTCCGGGCCGGTGTCGTTCATGCGGGGCGCGGACGCCTCGGCGGGCACGATCAAGTCGGGCGGCGCCACCCGCCGGGCCGCCAAGATGGTGGTGCTGGACGTCGACCACCCCGACATCGAGGAGTTCGTCGAGACCAAGGCGCGCGAGGAGGACAAGATCCGCGCCCTGCGGGACGCCGGCTTCGACATGGATCTGGGCGGGCGCGACATCGTCAGCGTCCAGTACCAGAACGCCAACAACTCGGTGCGGGTGAGCGACGCCTTCATGCGGGCGGTCGAGGAGGGCGGGACGTTCGGGCTGCGGGCCCGCACCACCGGCGAGATCATCGACACCGTCGACGCCCGCTCGCTGTGGCGGAAGATCGCGCAGGCCGCGTGGGAGTGCGCCGACCCGGGCCTCCAGTACGACGACACGATCAACGCCTGGCACACCAACCCCGAGAGCGGCCGCATCACGGCGTCCAACCCCTGCTCGGAGTACATGAGCCTCGACAACAGCTCGTGCAACCTGGCTTCGCTCAACCTGTTGAAGTTCCTGCGCGACGACGACACCTTCGACGTCGACCTGTTCGTCCGCGCCGTCGAGCTGATCATCACCGCCATGGACATCTCGATCTGTTTCGCGGACTTCCCGACCGAGTCGATCGGACAGACCACGCGCGACTACCGCCAGCTCGGCATCGGCTACGCGAACCTGGGCGCTCTGCTGATGGCGATGGGCCGCGGCTACGACTCCGAGGGCGGCCGGTCGCTGGCGGCGGCCATCACGTCGGTGATGACCGCGACGTCGTACCGCCGGTCGGCCGAGTTGGCCGCGGTGGTCGGCCCGTACGCCGGGTACGCCCGCAACGCGTCGGCGCACCAGAAGGTGATGCGCAAGCACCAGGCCGCCAACGACGACCTGCGCATCGTCGCGCCGAGTGACCGGCCGATCCACGACGTGGCCACCGCCGAGTGGGCGAAGGTCGTCGAGCTCGGGGCCCGCAACGGGTTCCGCAACGCGCAGGCGTCCGTGCTGGCCCCCACCGGCACCATCGGCTTCATGATGGACTGCGACACCACCGGGGTGGAGCCGGACTTCTCGCTGGTCAAGTTCAAGAAGCTGGTCGGCGGCGGCTCGATGCAGATCGTGAACCAGACGATCCCGCGGGCGCTGAAGCGGCTCGGCTACCCGGCGGAGACCGTCGAGGCGATCGTCGCGTTCATCGCCGAGCACGGTCACGTCGTGGACGCCCCGGGCCTGAAGCCGGAGCACTACGAGGTGTTCGACACCGCGATGGGGCAGCGGGCGATCAAGCCGATGGGCCACGTGCGCATGATGGCGGCGGTGCAGCCGTTCCTGTCCGGCGCGATCTCCAAGACCGTCAACCTGCCCGAGTCGGCGACCGTCGACGACATCGCCGACGTCTACCTGCAGGGCTGGAAGCTGGGGCTCAAGGCCTTGGCCGTCTACCGCGACAACTGCAAGGTCGGCCAGCCGCTGTCGGACGCCAAGAAGAAGGACGAGCCGAAGGCGGCCCCGGAGGAGCCGAAGCCGGAGGTGCGGATCGAGTACCGCCCGCGGCGCACGCGGCTGCCGAAGTCGCGCCGCTCCCGGACCACCTCGTTCACCGTCGGTGGCGCCGAGGGCTACATGACGAGTTCGGAGTACGAGGACGGCCGGCTCGGCGAGGTGTTCCTCAAGCTCGGGAAGCAGGGCTCCACCCTGGCGGGGGTCATGGACGCCTTCTCGATCGCGATCTCGATCGCGCTGCAGTACGGCGTCCCGCTGGAGACCTACGTGCAGAAGTTCACCAATCTGAAGTTCGAGCCGGCCGGGATGACCGACGATCCGGACCTGCGGATGGCGCAGTCGATCATCGACTACGTGTTCAAGCGGCTCGCGCTGGACTACCTGAGCTTCGACGAGCGCGCCGAGCTCGGCATCTACACCGCGGCCGAGCGGGCCCGCTACGTGGCGACCGGGTCGTACCTGTCGGAGGAGGACGAGGCGCAGCTCATCGACTCGGAGTCGCTGAAGAACGACGCGGCCGACAACATGCGCTTCGACGAGCGGGGCGCCAACCAGCCCGCGCTGCTGGCGGTCGAGCCGCGCATCGAGCACGGTCACGCGGCGCAGACCTCCGCCGAGCTCATGGAGCGGCTCACCGGCCAGGCCGTCGACGCGCCGTTGTGCTTCACCTGCGGCACCAAGATGCGGCCGTCGGGGTCGTGCTACGTCTGCGAGGGCTGCGGGGCCACCTCCGGCTGCAGCTGACCGGTACGGGCCGGCGCCGGGTCGTCAGTCGAACTTCGGCACCACCAGTGCCCACCAGGTCTCCGGCCCGACGATCCCGTTGGCGGGGGGAGGAAGACGTCCTGGAAGGCCCGCACGGCGGCCTCGGTGACCGGCCCGAAGTGACCGTCCACGGTCACGTCGAGCAGGCACTGGGCCGCCTTGACGGCCTCCCCGGTGTCGCCGGGGCCCACCGTGGCGATGAGTTCCGGCCAGTCGAGTTGGCCGCAGGTCGTGCTGATGTACAGGGCGCGCCTGGCGAGTTGGAACTGCCGCATGGCCTCACCGCTGAGCGGGCCGTAGCTGCCGTCGGCCACGATCGTCGCCCCGTGGGCGCGGAGCAGGTGCTGCACCGTCAACACCCGCCAGTTCGTCTCCTGGGTGGCGCCGACCGACACCAGCGGCCAGGCGTCGCGAACGCGCATCAGGAACGACCAGGTCTGCAGGCCGACGATCCCGTCCTGGGTCAGACCCCAGTTGTACTGCACGGCGCGGATCTTCTCCTCGGTGGCGGGGCCGAAGACTCCGTCCACGACGAGCGGGTCGTCGCCGGGGAACATCGGCAGCCCCAGCCGTTGCACAGCCCGCACGGCCTCACCCGAGTCGCCGGGCCCCACCTGGACCACCAGCACCGGCCAGGTGAGCGGGCCCACGACCCCGTCGTCCTCGAGGCCGGCGGCGGCCTGGACGGCCCGCACCGCCGCCTCCGTAGCCGGGCCGAACACCCCGTCCACGGCCACCGGGTGGCCGCGGTGGCGCAGCAGGTACTGGATCGCGGCCACACGGTCCGTCGTCGCGCCGCTGGCGATCGTCGACCAGGGGTACACGTTCATGGGGTCTCCCTCGTTTCAGACGGACGCCGCCCGCCCGCTCTCCAGCACCAGTCAACACCCACGCCACCAGGGGACACGACCCCCGGCCCCGGGCGACTCCGCCGCGCGGGGGCCTCGGCCCTTCCCGCGGCGCCGGGGCCGGAGCAGGATGGAGGTGCCCGGTCGCTGCAGACCGCAGCGCCCGGCGGAAGGGGAGACCATGGCCACCACCCGCCTCACCCAGGGCCCCTGCGCCTGCACCGTCACCTACGAATCCCGGCACCTCGCGTACATCACCGGCACCCGGATCCATCGGCGTCGGCGTCGGTTGTCGGTTGACTTCGTCCTGTTCCTCACGGGCTGGGAGGCCGAGGACGCCGCGGCCGCCCGCGGCGACGAGTCCCCGCCGCCGAACGACTACTACATCGTCAACGACACCCCGACGATCCGGGAGTTCTCGGTCCAGCTCGGAATCGACGTCCACGTCGTGGTCAACCCGGACGGCACCGCCAACCCGGAGGGCTACCCGATGCCGCTGGCGGAGTGGATCGACGCGATCACCGGCCCGGACGCCGCCCTGTACCGCTCCAACGCCTACTGGCTGACGTTCACCGGTGCCGACCACACCGTCTGTGCCATCGAGGCCCAGTGGGTGCCGTGACCGGTCGTGCGGCATGCTGGGGGAGTGAACTACGAGGTTGAGCCGCCCCGCGCCGAGGTCGACGCCCGTCCCGGCCCGGCCGTGCTGGTGTTCGGCACCGACTGGTGCGGCTACTGCACCGCCGCCGAGCGCTTTATCGGGCCCGCCCTGGCCGCCCATCCGGACGTGCCCGTGCACCGCGTCGAGGACGGCAAGGGCCGCCCGCTCGGCCGGTCGTTCCGGGTCAAGCTGTGGCCCACGGTGATCTTCCTGCGCGACGGCGCCGAGGTCGCCCGCGTGGTCCGCCCGACCAGTCAGGCCCCGCTCGACGAGGCGCTGGCCCGCATCCCCGCGAGCGCCTGACCCGATGGCCGTAGCAGCGGACGCCCTCGCCGGCCGGGTCGCCGTCGTCACCGTTTCGTCGCGGGGTCTGGGGCTTGAGTTCGCCCGGCTGTTGGGCCGTCACGGCGCGACGGTGGTCCTCACCGCCCGCACCGCGGACGCCGTGGCCCGCGCCGTCGCGGGCCTGTCGGCCGAGGGCATCGCCGCGCACGGCGTGGCGGCCGACGTGGCGGAGCCCGCTCAGGTGGCCGCCGTCCGCGACGAAGCGCTCGGCCTCGGCGTCCTGGACATCTGGGTGAACAACGCGGGCGCGGCCGGGGTGTACGGCCCCACGGCGACGTCCGACCCCGACGTGATGCGCGTGGTGCGCACCAACATCCTGGGCACCTACCACGGGTCGCGGGCCGCCCTGCCGGTCTTCCTGGCGCAGGGCCACGGCGACCTCGTCAACCTGTACGGACGCGGCGCGGAGGGTCCGGTGCCCCTCCAGAACGCCTACGCACGCGGCCGTCGCTTGCAGATGGCGGTCACGGTCGTCCCGCCGGCGAGCTGAGCAGGCCGGCGGGACGATCAAGCCGGACGCACCGTCAGTCGAAGCAGGACCCGCCGATGAACTCGCGGATGATCGAGTTGGCGGGGATGTACCGCTCCGAGGCCGGCCGGAAGAACCGCAGCAGCTTGAGCAGCCGACTGGCCTCGACGTAGACGGGGGAGTCGTGGTCGATGGCCTCCAGCAGGGGCTGCACGTGCGGCTGGAGGGCGTTGATCTCGTAGAGCAGCGACGAGTTGAACATCACGTCGGCGTGCTCCTGGTAGGGGAAGATGTGCTTCTCCTCGCCGGCGCGCACCGACGGCCACATGGTCAGTGTCCCCTCGGCGCTCTTGCCGCGGGTGCGGGCGTCCCGGATGATCCGGCGCAGCGTCCGGACGTCCGAGACGAAGATCGCCGTGTGGTCGTCCATGTTGAGCGGCGTGAGCGAGCTGCAGTAGACGCGGTACTTGGCTTCGGGTGGGATGTCCGGGGTCATCGCGTCGTTGAGGCCGTGGATGCCCTCGACGATCAATACCGAGCGGTCGTTCATGCGGTAGGTCCGGCCGGTGCGCACGCGCGTGCCGGCGACGAAGTCGAAGCGCACCAGTTCGATCTCTCCGCCGGCCAGCAGCGTGGTCAGGTCGGCGCTGAGGGCCGCCACGTCGAGCGCCGCGAGGGATTCGAAGTCGTAGTTGCCGTCGGCGTCGCGGGGGGTGAGTGCGTGGGGCAGGAAGTAGTCGTCGGCGGCGATCGGGAAGGGCTCGAGGCCCAGCACGCGCAGCTGGATCGACAGCCGCTTGCTGAACGTCGTCTTACCCGACGAACTGGGGCCGGCGATCAGGACGAGTTTCGTGCGGTCGATGTCGATGAGGATCGCGTCGGCGATCTGGCTGATCTTCTTCTCGTGCAGCCCCTCGGCGACGAGGATCAGGTCGCGGCCCTCGTCGACCGACAGTTTCTCGTTGAGGCCGCCGACGTTCTGGGCGCCCAGGATGTGCGCCCAGCGCTCGGTCTCCCGGAAGGTGGCCCGCAGCTTGGGGATCTCCGAGCGGGGCGGGATGCGGTCGAGGTTCTTCTTGTCGGGCAGCAGCACCAGGATGCCTCCGGCGAACGCCTGGACGTCGAACGTGCGCAGCCGTCCGAGGGAGGGGACGAGCGTGCCGAACAGGTAATCGTGGTAGCCGCGGCAACGGTAGACCGACACGTACGGCTGGTTCACCGACTGCAGCAGGCTGGTCTTGTCCGTCATGCCCTGGTCGGCGAAGGTGCGCAGCGCTTGCTCGCGGGGGACCCGGAGCCGCTCGATGGGGGCGTCGGTGGCCACCAGGTCCCGCATGTGCGCCAGCAGCCGGGCGACCTCGTCGGTGGTGACGTGCCGCCCCCCGTCCAGGGTCGCGAACACCTCGGTGTTGATGCTGTGCTCGACGACCAGCTTCCGCCCGGGGAACAGTTCGTACACGGCGAGGGCGAGCAGGTAGCAGACGCTGCGGGCGTAGATCGCGAACCCGGTGCGGTCGCTCAGCAGGATGGGGGCCACTCGGGCCGGCTCGGTCAGCAGCGTCCCGAGGTTCACGGGTTCCCCGTTGAGCACGGCGGCGACGGGCGGGCCTCCCGGACCTTCGCCCAGCACCTCGGCCACCGACGTGCCGAACGGTACCTCCTCGACTCTCCCACCGGGCAGGGTCACGGCGATCGTGGGCGGCATGGCTCCTCCAAGCGTGTGCGCAGCGTCAGGGCCAGTCTGGCCCGTCCGACCAGGCGTCGCAGCCCGCCGCGCGGTTTCAGCGAGGCCGGTGCCGCCGGGCCGTCTGGAGCTCGCGGGCGGCGTCCGGGCGATCGGCGGGCAACCCCAGGAACTCCCGCCAGCGCCACACCTCGCCGGCCGCCTGGATGCGGCCGGCGTTGAACGTGGCGGCCAGGCGGTCGATCCGTTTCTCCGCGTTCGAGATCCGCAGGTCGACGGGGCGGAACAGGTAGGCCCGCCCCTGCCGCTCGAGTTCCTCGAGTTCGTCCAGGGTGGCGTTGTACCGCTCGTGCCGGGTGATGAGGGCCTCGGCGACCGCGGGGTGGTCGCGGAAGTAGCGCCGGTAGAACCCGGGACGCCGCTCCGGCAGCTTGCGGTACCCGCGGGGCCGGGTGAGGACGACGAAGAACTTCGTGAACCCGTCGGCCTGCGCGGCGTCCAGCGCGATGCCCCCCGAGGTCCCCAGCGCGCCGTCCACGTAGGGTTCGCCGTCGATGATCGGCATCGGCATCAGGATCGGCATCGTCGAGGACGCCCGCACCCGCCTCATCAGCCCGGGCAGGTCGGTGAGGTCCTCGCGCCCCCAGTACACGGTCTCGCCGGTGGTGGCCTTGACCGCGCCGATCCGCACCCGGGCGGGGTTGGCGGTGAATCGTGCCCAGTCGAAGGGCAGCGCCTGCCCGGCCAGCCCCGTCTGCTCGTAGATCCATTCGGCGTTGAACAGCCCCTGGCCGCGGACGAAGGTCCGCAGGTCGCCGAAGTCCGGGTGCGCCGCCAGGTCGACGAACGACTTGCGGGCGCGCTCCGCGTCCCGGGACAGGTAGTTGCAGGTGCACGACGACCCCGCCGAGATGCCGGCGACCCAGTCGAAGTGCAACCCGTGGGCCAGCATGACGCTCAGCGCTCCCGACGAGTAGGCCGCGCGCATGCCGCCGCCCTCGAAGATCAGCGCGGTGTCGGTGATGTTGGAGGTGAGGAACTCACCCGAACCGGTCGCCTGTTCCATGCTCCCACCGTAGCCGCGGAGGTGATCGCGGCTCGCTGTGCCCACGGGGGGCCCCACGGGCGGGGGTCCCCGGTGCACGTGTCCCCCATGGGGGAACTTCCCCCACCGCCCGGCTCGTATAAGGCTTCGAGCATGACAGCCGCGTATCGGCCGGGGGGCCTGCGGTCGGACCTGTCGGGGCATTCGGACTGGGAGTGCGTCGGCGGCGTCTTCAGGGCGCTGGGCTCACCCTTGCGGGTGGGCATCGTGGTGCTGCTGGAGGAACGGCCCCGCTCGGTCACCGAACTCGTGCAGGCGCTCGACGTCTCGCAGCCACTCGTTTCTCAGCACCTCCGGGTCCTTCGCGCCGCCGGGATGGTCCGCGCGCGGCGCCAGGGCCGGGAGGTGTTCTACTCGCTGACGGACGCCGACGTGCCGGCCCTGGTCGCCAGCGCCGGCCGCCAGGTCCGCGAGCATCCACCGGCCGGCCTGCGCCGCGTGCCGGCCCTCACGGACGGGGACGCCGCCGCGCTCCCGCCGCCCGGCGCATGAGCCACACCCCCGCCCAGACGAGCAGGACGCCCGCGGTGGACAGCGGCGCCGCCGGGTGGATCACGGTGCCCGCCTGCCACACCAGGCCGGTCCCCGCGACCAGCACCCCGTAGGCGGCCACCGCCTCCGCGGTGTCGGGCGTCGCGCCCAGCGGGGCGATGAGCCGCACCTCGAGGCGGGCGATCTGCGGCACGACGAGCACGACGACGACCAGGGTCAGCGCGGCCACCGTCGGTTGCGCCAGCGCCACCCCGGACGCCGCGGGTGCGGCCACGCTGATCGCCAGCAGCAGCCCGGCGGCGATCGCGATGGCCCCGATGTGCCACAGGTAGACCGACATCATGAGCGCGTTGACCGCCCCGAGGAGCCACTCTAGGCGCCGCGGCACCCGGGCCAGGAGGCCGCTGGCCTCGACGAGCCCCAGCACCCCGCACTGGGCCACGGCCAGCAGCACCATGGCGATCGTCGGGGGTTGCACGTTGGCGATGGGCAGGTCGGCCAGGCCCACCGACGAGCCCGGGTAGCCGAACCCGAACACCAGCACGGCGATGCCGGCCGCGCCGCCGGCCACGGCCGCCCAGGCCCGCCACGCCGGCCCGGTGCGGAACCAGCCGCGGTGGTAGGCGATCCCCAGCTGGTGCACCAGCGGCCACACCAGCAGCATGTTGATGTTCCGCAGCCAGAAGAGGTCGACCGCGAACGACCAGGCGTCGACGGCGGCCGCCGCGACGAACAGCACCGCCATCGGCCGCCAGCCCCACCGGTCGTGAGCGGCGACGGCCGCCGGCGCTGCGGCGACGATCACGAGGTAGACGCTGATGAACCACAGCAGCTGCATGAGGGCTCGGGTGCCCTCGACCGCGGCGCTCAACCAGCCGGCCCAGGCCGCCACCGAACTCGCCAGCGCGACGACCGTGACGAACAGCAGCAGCGGCCCGACCAGCCGGTGCCCCCGCCCCGCCAGGTAGGCGCCGTAGGTCGCGCCGGCGGCGCGCTGCCGGTCGATCACCAGCGCGTGGGCGTACCCGCCCGCCACGAAGAAGACCGGGATGATCATGAACGGCCAGGACAGCGCCCACCACGGCCAGTGCTCCGGCGCCCACGGGATCATGACCGGCCGTCCGTCGACCAGCCGCACCTGGTAGAGCAGGCTGTGGAACACCACGACGATCAGCACGGACGCCGCCCGTGCGGTGTCGATGACGTGGTTGCGGGGTGGGCGGGAGGCGGCCGCGGCCGCGGGCTGAGCGCTCATGACGGACGCCCATGGTAGGCGGTGGCGCGACCGACGCCCGGGGCCGCCCGCGGGCTAACCTGGCTCCGTGCTGCAGGCGCTCACCGGGTTCGGGACCATCTGGCTGGTCATCGGGCTCGGCTGGCTGCTGGCCCACTCCGGCATCGTGGGGTCGTCGGGTCAGGCGCTGCTCAACCGGCTCGCGTTCGTGGCGGCGTCCCCGGCGCTGCTGTTCACGCTGGTGGCCGAGGGTTCCCTCGATCACCTCTTCTCCCGGTCGCTGATCGCCTCCGTGGCGGCGGTCGCGGCCACGATCGGGCTGTACCTGGCGCTCAACGCCTGGCGCTTCCGGCACTCCCTGGGCGGCACGACCATCGGCTGGATGTGCGCCGCCTACACCAACGCCGGCAACCTGGGCCTGCCGGTGGCGCAGCACGTCCTCGGCGACATGACCTGGATGGCGCCGATCCTCCTGCTCCAGGTGGGCCTGCTCCAGCCGTTCGCCCTGGCCAGCCTCGACATCGCGCGGGCCCGGGCCGAGGGCGTCCGGCTGTCGCCGGTGCGCTACCTGAGCCTGCCGTTCCGCAACCCGATCACGGCCGGCATCCTGCTGGGCCTCGTCGTGAACCTCGCCCACCTGAAGCTGCCGGAGTGGCTTGCTGGGGGCATCGGGATGGTGGGCGGCATGGCCGTCCCGATGATGCTGATCGCGTTCGGAGTCTCGCTGCGGCTCGACCCGCTGCCCGGCGCCGGGCCGCACGCGTCCGAGGTGTGGACGCTGCAGGCGCTCAAGATCCTCGTCATGCCGGCGCTCGCGATCGGCTCCGGGGCCCTGCTGGGACTGGGCCGCCCCGAACTGTTCGCGGTCGGGGTCATCGCGGCGCTGCCGACGGCCCAGAACATCTTCGTCATCTCGTCGCGCTACCACGAGTCGATGCCGGTGGCCCGCGACTGCGTGTTCTGGTCCACGATCCTGACGGTGCCGGCGATCCTCGCCCTCTCCGTCCTCCTGGGCTGACCGGGGCGCCCACCCGGGGCTAGGTTGGCCGGGTGAGCAGTCCAGACGTCAACTCCGAGGTCTCCGGGTTCGACATCGACCGCAGCAACGCCGAGGCCTGGGCGGCGTTCGCCGCGCGGCTCGCGGACGTGGTCTCGGTGATGGAGGACGATGCGGCCCTGACGATCGGCGCGGTCGCCACCGAGCACGATGGCCCGCCGCCCTTCGTCGCCTTCCGTGCGCTCCCCGGCGGCCGCATCCTCGCCGAGGCCGCCACCAACGCGCAGCTCGGCCGCTACTTCCAGCTCACGGCCGACCAGCTGGCCGCGATGGAGGGGCTGGGCTGGCGTCCCCCCGCCTCGGACGCCTCCGGCGGCCGCCCGGCCTTCTGGGCCGAGGGCACCGAGGAGGAGGCCCACCGCCTCGCCGACCTCGCCGTCGCCGCCCTGCGCGAGGTCTACGGCATCCCGCACCCGGCGTTCCTGGCTCCCGACCAGCTGGCGGAGATCCTGACCCCGCCGGCGCCCGCCGAGCTGCCCGTCGCGGCGCCGGACGCCGGACTGCCCGCCCTCGGGGTGGCCGGGATCCCGGACTGGGCGCTCACGGCGATCCTGCCGGTGTCCCGGGAACATCTCGACCAGTTGGTGCTCGCCGAGCTCGTGGCCGAGTTCGGCCACGCGCCGGTCCGCGACGAGGCGGGCGACTTCGGCATCCGCGTCGGCTCGACGATGGTGTTCGTCCGGTCCAGCGGCGACGGCCGCGAGGTGCTCGTGTTCGCGCCTGTCGTGCACGACGTCGAGGGCCGGTCGCGGGCGATGGAGGTGCTGTCGGACCTGAACACCGAGACCCGGTTCGTGCGGTTCCTGCTGGTCCGCGACCGTGTCTTCGTGAGCCTGTCGCTGTTCGCCCGGCCGTTCGTCGCCGCCCACCTGCGCCAGGCGTTGGGAATGGTGTCGGTCACGGCCGACGCCATCGACAACGAGCTCGCGGCCAAACTCCGCGGCCGCACGACCTTCCGCGAGGAGGGCGGCGACCACGCCTGACAGATCCCACGCGACAAGCGGCGTCACCCCGGACGCGACACGGCCCGGCGGACGCCGGGTCCCGCTAACCTAACCCCCATGGGTCAGGGGCCGGGGGACGCGACGACGGGCCACCTGTGGGCCATCGATCCCGACGAGTGCCGGCGGCTGCTCGCGGACGCCGGCGTCGGTCGGGTGTGCTGGCAGGCCGGCCCCGGACTGACGGTGCTGCCGGTCGCCTACGGCGTCCACGACGACGGACGCCTCGGGTTCCGAGCTGCGGACGGCTCGATCCTGGCCGCGCTCGCCGCCGCCGGGCCGGTCGACGTGGCGTTCGAGGTGGACGACCTCGACGCCGCCACTCTCACCGGTTGGAGCGTGCTGGTCCGGGGGTCGGCGACGGCCTGGCGCGGCGAGTTCCCCGCCGGCCTGTGCCGGCCCTGGGCGCCCGGCGAGCGGAGTACCGGCGTCCAGATCACCCCGCAGAGCTACTCGGGCCGCATCGTCTCCGGCGACGACGGCCAGCAAGGAGAAGGAACATGACCACCACCGGACCCACGGTTCGCATCGTCGTGGGCTGTGACGGCTCCGACGACGCGCGGGCGGCCCTTCGGTTCGCCGCCGCCGAGGCGATCAGTCGCGACGGCGTCCTCCACCTGGTGAACGCGATCGACGACACCGTCCTCAACAGCGCCTGGGGGATCGTCTTCGATGTGGAGGCCGTCCGGCAGGGGGGTCTGGATCTGCTGCAGCAGGCCCGCGAGGAGGCGCAGGCGCTGGGCGTGCCGGCCGAGCGCATCGAGGCCGACTGTCTGGTCGGGCAGCCGGCGGCGGTGCTGTCGCGGCTGTCCGAGACCTCGTCGCTGGTCATCGTCGGCCGGCGCGCCGAGTCCGGCGAGCACTCGATGTTCGTCGGCTCGACCGCGGTCGGGCTGGCCGGCACCGCCACCTGCCCGGTGGTCGTGGTCTCGGAGTTGAACCGGCCCGACGACGCCCCCCGGCACGTCATCGGTGTCGGCCTCGATCCTGGCGCGCCCTGCCGGCTCGCCGTTGAGTGGGCCGTCAAGCGGGCCAAGCGGCTCGGGTCGCGGGTCGTGGCGATGAGCGTGGTGAAGCCGCCGGCCGCGGGCCTGTTCCGGAGCGTGGGCCGTACCGGGCCCACCGACGACGAGAAGACCCGGCTGTTCGCGAGCATCCGGGGGCAGGTCGAGGCGACGGTGGCCGCCGTCACCGCCGAGGTGCCCGGCGTCGACATCGACCTGCAGTTCCGGTACGGCAGCCCGACCGACGAGCTGATCGAGCTGTCCCGGCAGGTCGACCTGCTGATCGTGGGCGTCCACCCGTCGTTCCCCACCTACTCGGTGGGGGGCAAGGTGCGCGCCCTGATGACGCACTCGGCGTGCCCGCTGGGCCTGATCCGCTACAAGTAGGCCGCCGCCGCGGCGGCACCGGGCCGGCTCGGTAGAGTGGGCGGGCCCATGCAGCCGCCCTACCGCCTCGAGTTCCCCGACAGCCTGCCCATCAGCGGGGCCGTCGAGGAGATCCGGCGCGCCCTGGCCGAGCACCAGGTGATCGTGGTGGCCGGCGAGACCGGCTCGGGCAAGACCACCCAGCTCCCCAAGATCTGCCTGGCCGCGGGCCGCCGCCGCATCGCGCACACCCAGCCGCGCCGGCTGGCGGCCCGCACCGTCGCCGACCGGATCGCCGAGGAACTGGGCGTCGAACTGGGCACCGTCGTCGGCTACCAGGTGCGGTTCACCCGCCAGGCGACCCGGCGCACCGCCGTCAAGCTGATGACCGACGGCATCCTGTTGGCCGAGATCTCCCACGACCGGGACCTGCGCGCCTACGACACGATCATCATCGACGAGGCACACGAGCGCAGCCTCAACATCGACTTCCTGCTCGGCTACCTCAAGCAGCTGCTGCCGCGGCGTCCCGACCTGAAGGTCATCGTCACGTCGGCGACCATCGACACCGCCCGGTTCAGCGCCCACTTCGGCGACGCCCCCGTCGTCGAGGTGTCCGGCCGCACGTACCCGGTCGAGATCCGCTACCAGCCGCTGGACGACCCCGACGCCGACCTGATCGACGGCATCACCGCCGCGGTGACCGACCTCCACGCCCGCGGCGACGGCGACATCCTGGTGTTCCTCTCCGGCGAGCGCGAGATCCGGGACGCCGCCGACGCCCTGACCGCCCGGGCCACCGCCGGCCACGGCGCGCTGCGGTCGCTGGAGGTGCTGCCCCTGTACGCGCGCCTGTCGGCCGCCGAACAGCACCGGGTGTTCGCGCCGCACGCCGGCGTCCGGGTCGTGCTGGCGACAAACGTCGCCGAGACGTCGCTGACGGTCCCCGGCATCCGCTATGTCGTCGACCCCGGCTTCGCGCGCATCTCGCGCTACTCGGCGCGCACGAAGGTGCAGCGGCTGCCCATCGAGCCGATCTCACAGGCGTCGGCGAATCAGCGGGCCGGCCGCTGCGGACGCCTCGGGCCCGGCGTGTGCATCCGGCTGTACTCGGAGGAGGATTTCGCCGCGCGCCCGGAGTTCACCGAGCCCGAGATCCTGCGCACCAACCTGGCCTCGGTGATCCTGCAGATGGCCGACGCCCGGCTGGGGTCGATCGAGGATTTCCCGTTCGTCGAGCGCCCCGACGGCAACCAGGTGCGCGACGGGCTGCGGCTGCTCACCGAGCTGGGTGCGCTGGAGTCCCCCCGGGGGCGGCGCGAGGGGGAGGCGGTGCGGCTCACGCCCGTCGGCCGCCTGCTGGCCCGGCTGCCGGTCGACCCGAGGCTGGGCCGGATGCTCGTCGAGGCCGCCGAGCGCGGCGTCCTGAAGGACGCCACCGCCGTCGTCGCCGGGCTGGCGATCCCCGACGTGCGCGAGCGCCCCGCGGACCATCAGCAGGAGGCGGACGCGCTGCACCGGCGGTTCTGGGCGCCGCTGGACGCCGGGGCCGCCGACGCGCGGGGCGACGCCTCCGACATCGCCGCCCTGCTGCGGCTGTGGAAGTACCTGCGCGTGAGCCGGCGCGAGCTCTCCGGCAACGCGTTCCGGCGGCGGTGCCGCGACGAGTACCTGAACTTCCAGCGGGTCCGCGAGTGGCAGGACCTCACCACCCAACTGCGCGAGGTGTGCAAGGAGCTGGGCCTCGGCGCGGGCCACCCGCAGGCCACCACCACGGACTGGGACGCCCTGCACACCGCGGTCCTGGCGGGGCTGCTGTCCCATGTCGGGCTGATCGACGTCCGCTCCCGGACGCCGGCGGCCGGGCAGCAGCGGCGCGGGCGGCGTCCGATCGCCGAGTACCTGGGGGCCCGGGGCACCCGGTTCGCGATCCAGCCCGGGTCGGCGGCCGCCAAGGCTGAGCCGCCGCTGGTGATGGCGGTCGAGCTGGTCGAGACCTCCCGGCTGTGGGCCCGGACGGTCGCCCCCATTGAGGCCGAGTGGGTCGAACAGGTCGGCGGCCACCTGCTCAAGCGCACCTACTCGGAGCCGCGCTGGTCGGCGGCCGGCGGCCAGGCGGTGGCGACGGAGAAGGTGTCGCTGCTCGGGGTGCCGATCGTGGCGGACCGGGTCGTCTCCTACGGCCGGATCGACCCGGTCGCGGCCCGGGCGATCTTCCTGCAGTCGGCGCTGGTCGAGGGGCAGTGGCGCACCCGGCACCACTTCTTCGCCCGCAACGAGCGGGTGCGCCGCGAGGCCGAGGAACTCGAGGAGCGCGCCCGCACCCGCGGCCTCGTCGACGACCGTGCCATCTACGCCTTCTACGACGAGCGGATCCCGGCCGGTATCACGACCGTGGCGCACTTCGACCGCTGGTGGCGCGACAAGCGCCGGACCGACGACCGGTACCTCGACCTCACCCTCGACGACGTGACGTCGGCCGCGGCCGAGGAGGTGGACGCCGGCGGGTTCCCCGATGTCTGGACCGTCGGCGGGGCGGACCTGCCGGTCAGCTACACCTTCGACCCGGGCGAGCGGCGCGACGGCGTCACCGTCGACGTGGACGTGTCGCTCCTCAACCAGGTCGATCCCGTCCCCTTCACCTGGCAGGTGCCGGGGCTGCGCCACGAGCTGGCCACCGAGCTGATCCGGCACCTGCCGAAGGCGAAGCGGGTCAACTTCGTGCCCGCCCCCGACTGGGGACGCCGCGTCCTCGACTTCCTCGCCGACCGTCCCGAACTGGCCGGCCTCCCGTTCCCGGACGCCGCGGCCCGCGCCCTCACCACCCTGTCCGGGGTGCCGGTGGCGGGGACGGACTTCGACCTGGACTCCTTGCCGCCGCACCTGCGCGTCACCTACGTCGTCAGCGACGCCACGCGCCGGCCTGCCGAGCAGGAACTCGGCCACGGCAAGGACTTCGAGGCGTTGCGCAAGGCGTTCGCCCCCACCCTCAACCGGCGGCTCAACGCGGCCGCGACCGGCGTCACCCACCCGGGCGCCACCTCCTGGCAGTTCGGCGAGCTGCCGCGCACGGTCGAGTTGGCGGCCGGCCCCACGCCGCTCCTCGGCTACCCGGCGCTGGTCGACCAGACCTCCAGCGTCGGCGTGCGCATCGCGAACACGGCCGAGCGGGCCGCCCGCTGGCAGGCGCTGGGCCTGCGGCGACTCGTCACCCTCGTCTCGCCCGACCCGACCCGTTCGGTGTTCGCCCACATGAGCAACGACACCCGGATCGCGCTGTCCGCCGGTCCGTCAGGCGGCCTGGCCGACCTGATGGCGGACGCCCGGCTGCGGGCCACCGGGGACCTCATCGCGAAGGCCGGAGTCGACCCCGCGGCGGTGCGCGACGCGGCGTCCTTCACGCGGCTGGTGGACGCCGTGCGGCCCGAGGCCGCCCCCACGATGCAGCGGATCGTCACGCAGGCGGGGCGCATCCTGCGGCGCCACCAGGCCGTGCTGCGGGAGCTCGCGCGCCGCCCGGCCTCGGAGAGCACGGCCGACGTGCGCGCCCAGCTCGACAACCTGGTCTTCCCGGACTTCATCGCCGCCACCCCCGAGCCGCACTTCACCGCGCTGGAGCGCTACCTGCACGCGATCGAGGTGCGCATCGCGGGCTGGGACTCGGCGCCGGCGCGCGAGGCGGCCGGCCTCGACGTCATCACGGCCCTCGAGGACGCCTACGCCGCGGCCGTCGCCCGCTACGAGGTCGGCGAGCTGCCTGCGGCCGCGGCCGAGGTGGGCTGGCTGCTGGAGGAGCTGCGCGTGAGCCTGTTCGCGCAGTCGCTCGGAACCGCGGTGCCCGTCTCGGCCAAGCGGGTCCGCAGCGCGATCCAGGCCCTGTCCGGCCCGGGCTCCGGCCCCCGGGCATAGAGTGGCGAACGTGCTGGATCCGCGTTCGCTCTACACCTTCTCCCCGGAGGCCTGGGCCAGTGTGCAGGGGCGCGGGGCGGTCCTGCTGCACCTGCTGGAGGGCTACGTGGACGCCGGAGGGGTCAGCCGCGTGCTGTCGGAGCAGATCCTGGACAACTGCGCCCACACGACGGTCGTCGAGTTCGACGTCGACCAGCTGCACGACTACCGGGCGCGGCGGCCCGCCATGACGTTCGACTCTTCTCGCTGGGTGGGGGCGACGATGCCCGCCCTCGCGATCCACCGGGTCACCGACCGTGCCGGCGTCGACTTCCTGCTCCTGAGCGGCCCGGAGCCCGACAGCCAGTGGGGGCGGGCCATCGAGGCGATCCTCACGGTGGCGCAGGGGCTGGGGGTGGGGCAGCTCGTCACGGCGTCCGGGGTGCCGATGGGCGTCCCGCACTCCCGCCCGCTGCTGGTCACCACGCACGGAACCAGCGACGACCTGGTGAGCGCCAACCCGGTGTTCATCGACCGCGTCACGGTCCCGGGCAGCTTCTCGGCACTGCTGGAACTCCGGGCGGGGGAGCAGGGGCTGGCGGCCCGCGGGTTCGTCGTGCACGTGCCGCACTACCTCGCCCAGGGCACCTTCGTGCCCGCGGCGCTGCGGGCCGCCGAACTCATCGGGGACGCCGTCGGCCTCGACCTGCCGCTCGACGACCTCGCCGACACCGCGGAGGCGACCATGGAGGCGCTGCGCGGCGAGGTGGAGGGCGATCCGGAGCTGGGCGAGCTCGTCGCCTCCCTCGAGCGGGGCTACGACGAGCTCCAGGCCAAGGGGAACGCGGTGCCGACGATGGAGGAGATCAGCCGGGCCGTCGAGCGGTTCCTGGCCGAACAGGACGAGGGGCGGGGGGACGCCTGATGCCACACCGGATCGACGACCTCATGGCCCTGCTGGAACTCGAACGGGTCAACGACCTGGAGTTCGTGGGTCGGCACCCCGAGACCCGGTTCCAGCGCTCGTTCGGCGGGCAGGTCATGGCCCAGTGCCTGGAGGCCGCCTACCGGACCATGACCGATGAGCGTCTGTGCCACTCGCTCTCGGGCTACTTCCTGCGCCCCGGGTCGACCGACGCCCCCATCACCTACCGGGTCTTCTCGACGCGGGACGGCCGCGGCTTCTCGACGCGTCGGGTCGTGGCGGAGCAGGGGGGGCGCGAGCTCTTCGTGATGGCGAGCTCGTTCAAGACCGCGGAGGCCGGGCTGGAGCACCAGATCGCGCCCTACTCGCCGCCCGCCCCGCCCGAGCGCTGCCGGCCCCTGGCGGACGTGCTCGCCCGCGACGCCACCACCCGCGAGCGGTGGCTCAAGGAGTGGGGTGCGCTCGACGTCCGCTACGTCGAGTCGTCCCGGGACAACCCCATCCTGGAGAACGCCCGCCTCATGGTGTGGGTGCGGACCGTCGGGCAGCTGGGCGACGACCCGCGGCTCCACCAGGAGGTGCTGGCCTACCTGTCCGACCTGACCCTGCTGCCGTCGGCAACGGTCCCACACGACGTGGACCTCTACAGCGACCGCATGCAGATGGCCACGATCAACCACTCGATGTGGTTCCACCGCCCGATCCGGGCGGACGGCTGGGTGCTGTACGACCAGGTGTCGCCGTCGGCGTCCAACGGGCTGGGCTTCTCGTTCGGCCGGCTCTACGCGGGCGGCGTCCTGGGCGCGTCCTGCGCCCAGGAGGGCCTCATCCGGCTGCTGTCCCCCGAGGACGCCGCCAGCAACCACGCCATCTGGGTGCGCCGCTGAGCGCCCGCGGCCTCAGGCCGCCAGGTGGCCCTGATCGCGGAGCTTCGCGATCGCGTGCCGCTCGATCTGGCGGACCCGCTCGGCGGTGATCCCCCAGACCGCGGCGATGTCGGCCAGCTTGGCCTGACGCCCGTCGAGGAGGCCGTAGCGGCGGCGCACGACGTCGGCCGAGCGGTCGTCGAGGCTGTCGAGCATCTGGTCCAGTCGCTGCCGGTCGACGGCGTCCAACACCATCTCGTCGGGGCCGGGGGAGGTGTCCCGGGCCAGCAGGTCGCCGAGCGCCGTGTCGCCGTCCTCCTCCACCGGGGCGTCCAGGCTGACGTGCTCCCGGGAGAGCCGCATCAGATCGACGACCACCTCGACCTCGTGACCGAGCTCCTCGGCGATCTCGGCGACGTCGGGTTCGCGGCCGAGCTTGCGCTCAAGCGCACGGCGCACCGCCGAGATCTGGTTGATCTGCTCGGCGACGTGTACGGGCAGGCGGACGATGCGGCCTTGCTGCGCGATGCCGCGCGAGATCGACTGCCGCACCCACCACGTCGCATAGGTGGAGAACTTGAAGCCCTTCATGAAGTCGAACTTCTCGACCGCCCGGATCAGCCCGGTGTTCCCCTCCTGGACCAGGTCGAGCAGGGGCATCTGGGCCCGGCCGTACTTGCGGGCCACGCTGACCACCAACCGGAGGTTCGCCGTGATGAAGCGGTCGAGCGCCAGCTCGCCAATGCGCGCCAGCTCCGCCAACTCCGCGCGGGTGGCCTGAACGGACCCCGGACCGCGCTCCGAGTCGGTGACCGTGCCGTCGAGGATCGCCTGGGCGAAGAGGCCGGCCTCGATGTCGCGGGCCAGCTGGACCTCCTCCTCAGCGGTCAGCAGCGGGGTCTTGGCGATGCCATCCAGGTAGAGTCCGACCGCGTCCTTGCCGTCGATGCCGTCGTTCGCTCGGGTCCGATGTGCATTCGGGATCATGGGGGTCCTTTCGGTCGTACGCCCCAGTACAACGCTCCGGGCAGACGATTTGTTCGGTGCCCGCCCCCAACGAACCCTGAGACCACCCCTGAGGGGGACCACCAGCGGCCCGGCCGGACGAAAAATCTGGCGCGTCCGGGGGCCGAGGCGTCCATTTCTGGGTGTTGGCTGAGCGTTCCCTGTCGACAGATTGTGCGGACGCTGTGTCGCTCAGGCGATCAGGGACATGATCCAGGCCAACTGGAAGGCGCGTTCGCGCCAGGCCCGGTACCGGCCCGACACCCCTCCGTGCCCGGCCACCATCTCGGTCTTGAGCAGGATGTCGGCCGCGTCGTTGGTCGCCAGGTCGCGCAGCTTCGCCACCCACTTGGCCGGCTCGGTCACCTCCACCCGGGTGTCGTTCAGGCTGGTCGTGACCAACAGGGCCGGGTAGCGCTGCCGGGTGACGTTGTCGTAGGGCGAGTAGGACTTCATGTAGGCGTACACCTCGCGGTCGTGCAACGGATCGCCCCACTCCTCCCACTCGGTCACCGTCAGCGGCAGGTCGGGGTTGAGCGTGGTTGTGAGGGCGTCCACGAACGGCACCATCGCATGGATCCCGCGGAACAGTTCGGGGGCCAGGTTCGCCACCGCCCCCATGAGCAGGCCGCCGGCCGAGCCGCCCTCCGCGACGAGCCGGTCGGGGCGGGTGTAGGCGTGGTCCACGAGGGCCCGGGCGCAGGCGATGAAGTCGGTGAAGGTCGTCGCCTTCCGGCCGAGTTTGCCGGCGTCGTACCAGGGGCGTCCCAGTTCGCCGCCGCCGCGGACGTGGGCGATGGCGTAGACGAAGCCCTCGTCCAACAGCGACAGCCGCGCGACACTGAAGAACGGGCTCGTCGAGATCTCGTAGGCCCCGTAGCCGTAGAGGACGCAGGGGGCCGTCCCGTCGGCGGGGGTGTCGCGGCGCCGCACGATCGACACCGGCACCCGGACGCCGTCGGCGGCGGTCGCCCACAGGCGCTCCTGGATGTGGTCGGCCGGGCGATAAGGGCCCCGCTCGGGATGGTCGAGCACCGGGGTGGTTTTGAGCAGCCGGCGCTCGCCGGTGACCAGCGAGTACTCGAACAGCGACGGCGGGGTCACCATCGACTCGTACACGAACCGGAAGCGGTCGGAGTCGACGTCGGGGTCGGCGTCGGCGTCCACGTCGTAGAGCGGCTCGTCGAAGGCGAGCTCCGCCCAGGCGCCCGGCGCGCCGTCCGCGGCCAACGGCAGCACCGCGACGCCGGCCAGCCCCTCGGTGCGATGGGTGACGACCAGGGCGCGCCGATAGGCCGTGACCGAGTTGAGGCGGCGGTCGTCGCGCCCCGGCACCAGGGGCGTCCAGTCGTCGGCGGTGGTGCTGTCCAGCGGCGCCCGGGCGAGGGCGAACTGCGGGTGATCGGCGTTGTGCACGATGTAGAGCGCGTCGGGGCCCACCTCGACCGAGTACTCGACGCCCTCCCGGCGCGGCGCGACGCAGCGGGGCGGCGCCTCCGGCTCGGCCGTCGGGATCAGGTGGGTCTCGCTGGTCAGCTTGGAGCCGACCTCGATGAGGGCGTAGGCGTAGTCGCGGGAGCCGTCGACCCACACCCAGAAGCGGTCGTCTGGTTCGTGAAACACGAGGGTGTCGGCCGCGCCGGGCGTCCAGAGCCGACGACGCCACACCTCGTGTGGACGCCAGGCCTCGTCGACGCGCACGTAGAACAGCCACTCGTCCCCGAGCCAGGTGCCCCCCGCGGCGACCCCGGTCACGGGCCCGTCGACGAGGGCGCCGGTGGCGAGGTCCTTCACGTAGAGGTCGTAACGTTCGTCGCCGGCGGTGTCCACGGAGTAGGCGAGCAGCCGGCCCGACGGCGACACCTCGGACCAGCCCAGTGCCAGGTACTCGTGCCCCTCGGCGAGTTGTTGCAGGTCCAGCAGCACTTGCTCGTCGGGCCGGGGATCGGTGACGTCCGGGATCGCGTCGCGGTCGACGGCCGGCAGGCGGCAGTGCCGGGGGTAGTCCAGGCCCTCGGTGCTCCGGCTGTAGTACCAGAAGGAGTCCCCGCCACGGTGGGTGACGAACAGCGGCACCGACAGGTCGGTCTGTTGGGTGCGCGCCGCGATGTCTGCGTACAGTCGCTCGCGCAGGGGCGCCTGACCGGCGGTGACCGCCTCGGTGAAGGCGTTCTCGGCCTCCAGATAGGCCACCAGACGCGGGTCGGTCTTGTCCGACATCCAGTGATAGGGGTCGGTCACGTGGTCGCCGTGGAAGCTGCGCGTGTACGGGATCCGGGGCGCGTCCGGCGGGGTCGGGACGGCGGCGGGTTCGGTCATGCGGGTCTCCTCGATCGGTCGCTCACGGCACCCTACTGGCCCTTCCGCGCTTGGGTTCTGGGCGGTGGCGTGCCAGAATGTGTCGTCGCGCGGTCTTGACACGTCCCGTGTCTGCTGCGCCCTCAAGCACTTCCGATCGAGAGGCTGCCCGTGACTCCTCCACGCACCGCTGCGAAGAACACCCCCGCCCCAGACGCGGAGGAGCCGAAAACCCGGGCGCCCCGGAGGAAGGCCGCGGTGAGCGAGGAGGAGGGGGCAACGCCGAAGCCCGTCCGCCGCCCGCGTGCCACCGGGGCGACCGGTGACGCCGGGGCGTCCGCCGCTCCCGCCAGGCCGACCCGGACCCGCAAGGCCGCCGAGGAGGTGCCGGCGCCCGTGGCCGCCCCGGTGCCGGACGAGGATCTCGACCTGGACGTCGTCGACCTCGAGGCCGACGTGGAACCCGACCTCGTCGAGGTCGAACTGGATGTGGAGGTCATCGAGGACGAGGACGACCTCACCGTCGAGGACGTGGCCACCGGCAAGGTCGAGGCGGTCAAGTTCCAGCGCGAGGGCGACGACGTGGTACTCACGGTGGGCGGCACGAAGCGGAGCCTCGACGAGGTCGACGAGGGATCGTTCGACACCAGCGAGGCGGAGAAGGACGAGAAGGCGATCACCTCGGAGGACGAAGGCTTCGTCGTGAGCGACGCGGACGACACCGACGAGCCCGAGCAGCAGGTCATGGCGGCCGGTGCGACCGCCGACCCGGTCAAGGACTACCTCAAGCAGATCGGCAAGGTGGCGCTCCTCAACGCCGAGCAGGAGGTGTCGCTGGCCAAGCGCATCGAGGCCGGGCTGTTCGCCGACGAGAAGTTGACGGCGGGGGAGGTCGCGCCCAGCGACCTGGACGACTACGAGTGGATCGCCGAGGACGGACGCCGCGCCAAGAACCACCTCCTCGAGGCCAACCTGCGCCTGGTGGTCTCCCTCGCGAAGCGGTACACCGGCCGGGGCATGCTCTTCCTCGACCTGATCCAGGAAGGGAACCTCGGTCTGATCCGCGCCGTCGAGAAGTTCGACTACACCAAGGGCTACAAGTTCTCGACCTACGCGACGTGGTGGATCAAGCAGGCGATCACCCGCGCCATGGCCGACCAGGCGCGCACCATCCGCATCCCGGTGCACATGGTCGAGGTCATCAACAAGTTGGCGCGGGTGCAGCGGCAGATGCTGCAGGACCTGGGGCGCGAGCCCACGCCCGAGGAGCTCGCCAAGGAACTCGACATGACGCCCGAGAAGGTCATCGAGGTGCAGAAGTACGGCCGCGAGCCGATCTCGCTGCACACCCCGCTGGGCGAGGACGGCGACTCGGAGTTCGGCGACCTGATCGAGGACTCCGAGGCGGTCGTGCCCGCCGAGGCCGTGAACTTCACGCTCCTGCAGGAGCAGTTGCACGACGTCCTCGACACCCTGTCGGAGCGCGAGGCCGGCGTCGTGTCCATGCGGTTCGGGCTTACCGATGGCCAGCCGAAGACTCTCGACGAGATCGGCAAGGTCTACGGGGTGACCCGGGAGCGGATCCGGCAGATCGAGTCCAAGACCATGAGCAAGCTCCGCCACCCGTCGAGGTCTCAGGTGTTGCGCGATTACCTCGACTGACGACGCCGACGGCTGACGCGACTGGGCCGGCCCCCCGCGGGGGCCGGCCCTGTCGCGTTGCGGGTGCGGGCGCCGGTGCTCAGGCGGCCTTGGCCTGAATGGCGCGCTTGATCAGGTCGACGATGGTGTCGGTGTCCAGGCCGACGCCGTTGAGGACCAGGTCGTAGTAGTCGTTGTCACGGGGGTCGAAGCGGTAGGTGCGCATCGACATGTCGGCGCGGAACTCGTCCTCGATCTCCTGGCGCTTGGCGGCGCGCTCGACCGAGATGCCCGAGAGGGCGGCCGCCCGCTCGATGCGCTTCTGCCTCGGGCCGTCCAGCTTGACGTGGAGCGTGTTGGGCCGGTTCTGGAGCAGGAACTGGCCGTTGCGGCCCAGGATGATGCCGCCCTCGGCGGCCTCCTGGGCGACGATGGCGGTGTTCTCCTCAGCGAGCTGGCTGTAGGAGCGCTCCTCGGCGGCCAGCGTCGGGCTGGGGTCGCTGGTCTCGCTCGGGAAGGCGCGCGCGAACCCGCGCATCATCTGGGCGACGATGCCCTGCTTCTCGCGGCTCTGCACCGACTCCTCGATCTCCTCGGAGCTGAAGGCCTGCTTGTGCACCTTGAGCCCGAGTTCCTCGGACAGCTTGGTGGCCACCTCCTGCATGTTCGCTCCGTAGGTCTCCCACAGGGTGATCACGAGGGGGAGGTTGCTGCGGGTTTCGCTCATTGAGTGCTCCTCGGTTATTAATCTCGGGACGGCTTGGACAGCACGATAGCGAAGCGGGGCCTCTCGGCAACCAGTGGCCAGCAGTTGCACGACTAGACTCGGGAATCGTGTCCGAGCCGACTTCCACACCCCTCCCCCGTAGCCAACGGCGGGTCGTGCCGTTCCGGATCCGGGAGGCCCGCCTCTCCGATCTGGACGCTGCCGCCCGCGTCCGCGCCGCCTGCTGGCGGGAGTCGTTCACGGGCCTGGTCCCGGACGAGGTGCTCGCGAACGCGGACGCCTGGGCGCCGCGGGTCGCCGAGGCGTGGGCGTCGTCCATGCTGGAACGGGGGGCGTCCTACTGGCTGGCGGTCGACGAACACGGGCAGATCGTGGGCGTCGCGCACGCGGACGCCGCCTTCGAACCGGACGCCCCCGCCCCCCTCGAACTGAAGACCCTGTACCTGCTCGACCGGGCGAAGGGGTCCGGGGTGGCCGCGGCCCTGGTGCACCGCGCGATCGGCGACGAGGTTCCGGCCTACCTGTGGGTGATCGAGGGCAACGAGCGAGCGATCGGGTTCTACGAGCGGATCGGCTTCCGCCGCGACGGTGCGGTGCGGGCCATCCGCCCGGGCTGGCCGGGCGGCCGGCAGGTCAGGATGGTCCGGCGTCCGGCCGTCGACCCCGACTGAGCCGACGCCGCCGCGACACTCCGGGCCCCCCGGTGGCCTAGGGTCGGAGCCATGGCGCTCAGCGTGTTCGATCTGTTCAAGATCGGGATCGGCCCGTCCTCCTCCCACACGGTGGGCCCGATGAAGGCGGCCGCCCGGTTCCTGGACGCCCTCGGGCCGCGCCTGCCCATGGTCGGGCGGCTCAAGGTCGGGCTCTACGGCTCATTGGGCGCCACCGGGGCCGGCCACGCCTCGGACGCGGCCGTCGTCCTGGGGCTGCTGGGGGAGGACCCCCGAACCGTCGACACCCGCACCGCTCCCGCGCGCGTCGCGGCCGTCCGCGACCGGGAGGAACTGCTGGTGGCGGGGACGCATCCGGTGCGGTTCCTGAAGGCCGACCTGAAGCTCTACAAGCGCCGTACGCTGCCCGGGCACCCCAACGGGCTGGTCTTCACGGCCTTCGACGCGGCCGGCGCGGTGATGGAGGAACGCACCTACTACTCGATCGGCGGCGGTTTCGTCCTCGAGGCCGGCGCGCCCACCACCGGGGTGGACGAGCGGCCGGTGCCGCACCCGTTCGCGACCGCGGACGAGCTGGTCGCCCTCACCACCGAGACCGGCAAGTCGATCGCCCGCCTGACCTGGGAGAACGAACTGGCTCTGCGGCCCGAGGAGCAGGTGCGTGCCGGCCTCCAGGAGATCTGGCAGGTGATGAACGCCGGCATCGAGGCGGGGATGAACACCGAGGGAATCCTGCCCGGCGGCCTACGGGTGCCGCGGCGTGCCCCCCGGCTGTACTCCCAGCTGCAGGTCGGACGACCCCAGGCCGACCCCCTCGCGGCGCTCGACTGGGTGACGCTGTATGCGATGGCGGTGAGCGAGGAGAACGCCGCCGGCGGTCGGGTGGTCACCGCTCCGACGAACGGCGCCGCCGGGGTCATCCCCGCCGTGCTGCGCTACTACCGCGACTGGGTCCCGGGCGCCAACGAGGTGGGGGTGAACCGGTTCCTGCTCACCGCGGGCGCGATCGGGCAGCTCCTCAAGGCCAACGCGTCCATCTCGGGCGCCGAGGTGGGCTGCCAGGGCGAGGTCGGCTCGGCCTGTTCGATGGCCGCCGCGGCGCTGTGCGGCCTGCTCGGCGGCACCCCCCGCCAGGTCGAGAACGCGGCCGAGATCGCCCTGGAGCACAACCTCGGGTTGACCTGTGATCCCGTCGCCGGCCTCGTCCAGATCCCGTGCATCGAGCGCAACGCGATCGCGGCCGTGAAGGCGTTGGCGGCGGCCCGGACGGCCCTGCACGGCGACGGAACCCACCTGGTCACCTTCGACGCGGTGATGCACACCATGCTCGACACCGGCCGGGACATGATGCTCAAGTACAAGGAGACGGCCCGGGGCGGTTTGGCCGTCAACGTGGTCAACTGCTGAGGACGCCGCCCGTCACCAGCTCCGCCACCTGGGTCAGGTCGTCCACGACGGGGGCACCGAGCGACTGAAGGTGGGGGCGCGCGTGGTGCCCGCCGCTGAACAGAACGCAGCGCGCGCCCACGGCGTCCGCGACCTCGAAGTCGTGCTCGGAGTCGCCGACGAACACCACACGCTCGGCCCGGACGCCCTCGGCGGCCAGCCAGCCGCGGGCGAGGTCCTCCTTGGAGGCGGCGTAGATGTCGTCGATGCCGTGAAAGCCGTCGAGCCACCGGTCGAGCCCGAACGGTCCGACCTGGGCGGCGAGGTGGCTGTGCTCGGCCGCCGAGATCACCACCTGGCGCAGCCCGGCGGCGTGCAGGGACGCCAGCGCGTCCGTCGCCCCGGCGTGCAGCCCGCAGCGGGGGGCGGCGGCCCGGTAGAGCTCCAGGTAGCGGTGGGCGGCCGCCACGAAGTTGCCGTCGGGGCCGGTGTCGAACCCCAGATCGGCGTAGTAGTCGACGATCGGGAAGCGGAAGGTGGCCCGGTACTGGTCCAGCCCGACGAAGCGGCGCAGGCCGAACTCGCCGAGCAGTTGGTTGGCGACCTCGACCGAGCAGGCGACGTCGTCGAACAGGGTGCCGTTCCAGTCCCAGACCACGTGCGTCACGTCCACCCGGGCAGCGTAGCCGCGCCGCCCGCCGGGAGCGTCAGGACGCCGCGGCGCGGAAGGCCGCCAGCAGCCGGTCGGAGAACAGCACGAACCGGACCAGGTCGATGCCCGGTCCGGGGTGCGCCCGCACGGCGGCGACCGCGACGTCGGCGACCTGGCCGGCGTCCCAGCCGTAGATCCCCGCGCCGATCGCGGGGATGGCGACGGACCGCGCCCCGAGGTCGGCCGCCACGTCCAGCGACCGCGTGAAGGCGGACGCGAGCAGCGCCGGGTCGGTCTGCCCGGCGTGCCGGTTGGGTCCGACGGCGTGGATGACCCAGCGGCTCGGAAGGCCGAAGGCGCTCGTCGCGACGGCGTCCCCGACCGGCAGGCCCTCCGGGTACCGCTCGCGGCGCAACGCCCGGCAGGCCTCGAGCAAACCGGGCCCGGCCGCGCGATGGATGGCACCGTCCACCCCGCCGCCGCCCAGCAGCGAGGAGTTGGCGGCGTTGACGATCGCGTCCACGGTCTGGGTGGTGATGTCGCCCAGGACGGTCTCGATGCGTGGCATGACGCTCATCCTGGCCGATCGGCCGGGGCACGTCACGGAGGGCGGGCTAGGGTCGGGTCGTGCTGACCGTTCCCGTCTCCGTGCTCGACCTGTCGTTCGTCGCCCAGGGCCAGTCCACCGCGGACGCCCTGTCCGCAACCCTGGACCTCGCCCGGGCGGCCGACCGGCTGGGCTGCGTGCGGTTCTGGACCGCCGAGCACCACAACATGGGCTCGGTCGCCGCCACCAGCCCGGGGGTGCTCATCGCCGCGCTGGGGGCGGCGACCACCCGGATCCGCGTCGGATCGGGTGGGGTGATGCTGCCCAACCACAGCCCCTACGTGGTGGCCGAGCAGTTCGCGGTCCTCGAGGCCCTCTACCCGGGCCGCGTCGACCTCGGCATCGGGCGCGCCCCGGGCACGGACCCGCTCACGGCCTGGGCGCTTCGGCGCGGGCTGGAACGCGACGGCGTCGACGACTTCGCCGAGCACGTCCAGCTGATCCGGGCGTGGCTCAGCCCACAGGGTGTCCAGGCCGGCAACGGGCGGGAGTTGGCGGTGACCCCGCACGCCACCAGCTACCCGGAGGTGTGGCTGCTCGGCTCCTCGGACTTTTCGGCGCGTCTGGCCGGACGCCTCGGCCTGCGGTACGCCTACGCCGGGCACTTCGGCGAACTGGACCCCGCGGCCGTCGTGGAGCTCTACCGGCGGGGGTTCGAGCCGTCGGCCGAACTGGCGCAGCCGTTCGCGTCGGTGTGCGTGTCGGCGATCACCGCGCCGACCGACGCGGAAGCGCAGTTCCTCGCGGGCCCGGCCCGGCACCGCTGGCTCGGCCTGCGGCAGGGCCGCCGAGAGCCGTTGGTCGCTCCGGAGGAGGCGGCCCGGCTCCTGGGGCCCGGGGCGCACAGGCTGGCCGGCGTCAACCACGTCGGCACGCCGGACGCGGTGGCGTCCGCGATCAACGCCCTGGTGGAGCGGGCCGGCGCCGACGAGATCATGATCGCCGGCGCGACGTACGACGTCGCCACCCGGATCGACACGCTGCGCTCCCTCACCGGCGCGGCCTGAGCCGCCGGGCCACTTCGTTCCCGCGTCCCGTGCGGACGAGAGCAGGGCCCCGGACCGAGCGGTCCGGGGCCCTGAAGGGGTCTGGGGCGGGGGGTCTGCTCAGGCGAGGCGGCTCGTCTCGTCCTGGATGTTGAGGGCGACCTGCCGCAGCTTGTCCTGGTGAGCCCGCGCGTGGTGGGCGCAGAACAGCAGCTCGCCACCCGAGGGAAGCGTGACCCGGAGGTACGCCTGAGCGCCGCAGCGATCGCAGCGATCGGCGACGGTGAGAGGTTCGGCGACGGTGATCATGGCGGTTCCTTCCTGGGTGCGGGCCGGCGGTTTCTTGCACTGGTCTGCATCTGGTCAACACGGTCTGGGTGCCGTTCATTCCCGCATCCGGCTCGACCCTAACCGCCGGCACCGACACTCCGGCACCCATCCCGGGGGACGTCCGGGAAAACTCGGGGGCGCCCGGGGGCGGGCTGCGCGGTGGTGTCGGTGCGGCCCGCTACGCTCGCCGCGTGACCACGTCGACCAAACCGAGGGCGGAAAGCCGCGATTACGAGGCGCGGCATTTGATGGTGCTGGAGGGGCTCGAGGCGGTCCGGAAGCGGCCCGCCATGTACATCGGCTCCACCGACACCAAAGGCCTCATGCACTGCCTCTGGGAGATCATCGACAACTCCGTGGATGAGGCCCTGGCCGGGTATGGCGACCTCATCACCGTGAGCCTGAACGCGGACGGGTCGATCTCGGTGGCCGACGTCGGTCGTGGCATGCCGGTGGACACCGAGCCGCGCACCGGCCTCAGCGGCGTCGAGGTCATCTTCACCAAGCTCCACGCCGGCGGGAAGTTCGGCTCCGGCTCGTACACCGCGGCCGGGGGGCTGCACGGCGTGGGGGCGTCCGTGGTGAACGCCCTCAGCGCGCGGCTCGACGTCGAGGTGGACCGCAACGGTGCCACATGGGCCGCCAGCTTCCGCCGCGGCGTCCCCGGGGTCTTCGCCGGGGAGGGGCCCGATGCCCCGTTCACCCCCCAGCCGGGGCTGCGCAAGGTCGGGCGGGTCGCCCGCGGCGTCACGGGCACGCGGCAGCGCTATTGGCCCGACCGGCAGATCTTCCTCAAGGACGCCAAGCTGTCGATGTCGCAGCTCGTCGCCCGAGCCCGCCAGACGGCGTTCCTGGTGCCCGGCCTCACCCTCGACATCACCGACGCCCGGACGCCGGACGGCGGCCATGAACGGTTCCAGTTCCGCGGCGGCATCTCCGAGTTCTGCGAGTTCCTCTCCGTCGACCCCGCGGTCACCGACGTGCTGCGCCTGACGGGCTCCGACACCTTCACCGAGACGGTGCCCGTGCTCGACGAGAACGGCGCCATGACCCCGACCGACGTCGAACGCACCCTCGACATCGACATCGCGCTGAGGTGGGGCACCGGCTACGAGACCAGGGTGCAGTCGTTCGTCAACATCGTGGCCACCCCCAAGGGGGGCACCCACGTGGCCGGCTTCGAACGCGGCCTCGTCCGGGCTTTCGCGAAGGGCCTCGAGGGCACCCGGCTGCTCAAGGCGTCCGAGGAGGTGGTGAAGGAGGACATCCTGGAGGGCCTGACCGCGGTCATCACGGTGCGGCTGCCCGAACCTCAGTTCGAGGGCCAGACCAAGGAGGTGCTGGGCACCCCGCCGGTCGCCCGCCTGGTCGCCCGGCTGGTCGAGCAGCAGCTCACCGACTTCCTCACCACCACGCGGGCGGCCCTGCGCCCCCAGGCGCGGGCGCTGATGGAGAAGGTCGTCGGCGCGTCCCGCACCCGGGTCGCCGCCCGCGCCCACCGCGAGAACCAGCGCCGGAAGAACGCGCTCGAGTCGTCGTCGCTGCCGGCCAAGCTGTCCGACTGCCGGTCCACCGACGTCGACCGCACGGAGCTGTTCATCGTCGAAGGCGACTCGGCGCTGGGAACCGCCAAACACGCCCGCAACTCCGAGTTCCAGGCGCTGCTGCCGATCCGCGGCAAGATCCTCAACGTCCAGAAGGCCTCGGTCGGCGACATGCTGAAGAACGCCGAGTGCGCGGCGATCATCCAGGTCGTCGGGGCGGGCTCGGGCCGCACCTTCGACGTGGACGCCGCCCGCTACGGCAAGGTCATCTTCATGGCCGACGCCGACTCCGACGGCGCCCACATCCGTTGCCTGCTGACCACCCTGTTCTTCAAGTACATGCGGCCCCTGATCGAGGCGGGGCGGGTCTACACGGCCGTGCCGCCGTTGCACCGCTTCGAACTCGTCAACCCGCGGAAGGGGCAGGAGAAGTTCATCTACACGTACTCGGACGCCGAGTACGCTCGGAAGCTCGCGGAACTGACCAAGAAGGGCATCGCCTTCAAGGAGCCGCAGCGCTACAAGGGTCTCGGCGAGATGGACGCCGACCAACTGGCCGACACCACCATGAACCCCCGTCACCGCACCCTGCGCCGGATCACGCTCGGGGAGGCCGAGGCGCTGGAGGAGGCGACCGCGACGTTCGAGAAGCTGATGGGCAACGACGTCGCGCCGCGCAAGGAGTTCATCATCGAGGGGGCTTACACCCTGGACGCCCAACGCATCGACGCCTGACCCCGATGTAGGTTGTCGCCCGTGACGAGATCCTTCGACGATCTGTTGGCCGCCAACCGACGCTACGGCAAGACCGCCCCGCGCGGCTTCGATGGAATCGCCCACGAGGGCGTCCTCATCCTGACGTGCATGGACTCGCGCCTGGAACCGCTGGAGATGGTGGGCCTCCGGGTGGGGGAGGCCAAGATCCTGCGGACCCCGGGCGGTCGGCTCACCCCGGACGCCCTGGCCGGCATGGTGATGGGGGTCCACAAGCTCGCGGTCGACCGCATCCTGATCGTGCCGCACACCAAGTGCGCCGCGGCGTCCATGACCGAGGAGCAGATGGCCGACGCCATCACGGCGGCGGCCGGGGTGGACGCCCACGGCTTCCACTTCGGTGTCGACCCCGACCAGATGGCACGGCTGCGGGAGGACGTGGAGACCGTGCGCAACCACCCGCTGGTCGGCCCGTTCGCCGAGGTGGCCGGCTTCCTCTACGACGTCGAGACGGGGCTGCTGGACCGCAAGGTCTGAGCGGCGCCGGCGGGCGAACGCGACCGGGCCTTGGCCCGGTCAGAACAACATCGTGCCGTCGCCGCCTTCCGGCTCGGTGGGCTGCACCGCGCCCGACGCGTGGCGTCGCGTGCCGACCGCGGCGATGGGCTGCGCCGACGGCGTCCCCGAGCCGTCGCGGCGGCCCGTGGCGGGCGGCAACTCGATCGGCGAGCCGCTCGCGGCCGCGGCGATCGCCGGCGTCGGCCCGGCCCACGCGAGGATCAGCCGGCTCTCGCCCTTGAGGAAGCGGTGGCAGCGGACGCCGCCCGTGGCGCGGCCCTTGCCCGGGTATTCGGTCCAGGGGGTGACCTTGAGCTGGCCCGCCTCGGTGCCCGGCAGGGCGGTGCCGGTTCCGGAGACAGTGACCACCACCGCCTCGCCGTCGGGCACCAGGCCGAACCAGATCGCCTCGTCGCGGTCACCCAGCTTGATCCCGGCGATGCCGCCGCCGGCGCGACCCTGTGGCCGCACCGACGCCACCGGGAAGTGCAGCAGCTGGGCGTCGGCGGTGATGAAGCACAGTTCGCCGGTCTCGTCGGGCACCTCGACCGCCCCGACCACAGTGTCCCCGTCGTCCAGCCGGACGATCTCCCAGGCGTCCTTGTTCGACAGCACTTCGGGGTTGACCCGCTTCACGATCCCGCGCGCGGTGCCGAGCGCCCAACCGTGCGTGGCGTCCGTGAGGGTGGTGAGGGCGAGCGGCCGCTCGCCCGGGTCGAGGGGCGCCAATTCGGACGCCCGCGTGCCGCCTTGCAGGTTGGGCGCGTCGGCGGTGAGCGCGATCGACGGGAGTTCGACCGCATGCAGCCGCACCACCCGCCCACGGGAGGTGAGCAGGCCGTAGTCGCCGCGGGCGGTCGTCCGGACCGCCGAGACGATCACGTCGTGCTGGGCGCGCCGCCCGCTGGTGGGCAGGGGCGCGGCGGTGTCGGCGCGGGCCAGCAGCCCCGCCGACGACAGCATCACCCAGCACGGGTCGTCGGCGATCTCCAGCGGCGTCGTCGCGGCGGCGACCGCCGCGCCCGAGCCCGCGAGCAGGATCGTGCGCCGCGGCGTCCCGAGTTCGCGGGCCACACCGTCGAGTTCGGACGCCACCAGGTCGCGCAGCACCTCGTCGGAATCGATGATCCCCGACAGGTGGGCGAGCCGCTTCTCCAGGGTGTCGCGTTCGGCCTCGAGTTCGATGACGCTGAACTTGGTGAGGCGGCGCAGCTGGAGGTCGAGGATGTAGTTGGCCTGGGCCTCGGACAGTTCGAACACCTCCATCAGGGAGGCGCGTGCGGCGGCGGCGTCCGCGGAGCCGCGGATGATCGCGATGACGTCGTCGATGTCGACGATGGCCACCAGCAGGCCCTGCACGAGGTGCAGCCGGTCCGCTGCCCGCCGGTGCTCGTACCGGGTGCGGCGCAGCGTGACGTCGAGGCGGTGGTCGGCGTAGACCACGAGCGCGTCGCGCAGCGACATCGTCTGCGGCTGCCCGTCGACCAGCGCCACCATGTTGATGGCGAAGGAGTCCTCGAGCTTGGTGAGCCGGAACAGTTGCTCGGCCAGGGCGTCGGGGTTGATGCCGTTCTTGACCTCGATGACGAGCCGCGTGCCGTGCTGGAGGTCGGTCAGGTCCTTGACGTCGGCGATTCCGGTGATGCGCTTGCTCTGCACCAGCGTCTTGATCTGTTCGATGATGCGCTCGGGGCCCACCATCGGGGGAAGCTCCGTGACGACGATGCCCTTGCGGCGGGCCGACACCTGTTCGATGCGGGAGGTGGAGCGGATCTTGAACGTGCCGCGCCCGGTCTCGTAGGCCTCGCGGATGCCGTCCAAGCCGATGATCTTGCCGCCGGTGGGCAGGTCGGGGCCGGGCACGAACCGCATGAGATCGTCGACGGACGCCTCGGGGTGCTTCAGCAGGTGCTTGAGCGCCTGGACGCATTCGACGAGGTTGTGCGGCGGGATGTTGGTGGCCATGCCGACCGCGATGCCGGTGGACCCGTTGACCAGCAGGTTCGGGAACCCGGCCGGCAGCACGACCGGCTCGGACTCCTTGCCGTCGTAGTTGGGCCGGAAGTCGACGGTGTCGGCGTCGATGCCGGCCAGCATGGTCAGCGCGGCCGGCGCCAGGCGGCATTCCGTGTAACGCATGGCGGCCGGCCCGGCGTCCAGCGACCCGAAGTTCCCGTGCCCGTCGATGGTGGGCAGGCGCATCGCGAACGGCTGGCCCATCCGGACGAGGGCGTCGTAGATGGCGGTGTCGCCGTGGGGGTGCAGTTTGCCCATCACGTCACCGACGACGCGGGCGCACTTCACGAAGCCGCGATCGGGGCGGAGCCCCGTCTCGCCCATCGAGTAGAGGATGCGGCGCTGCACGGGCTTGAGCCCGTCGCGGGCGTCCGGGAGGGCCCGGCTGTAGATCACGGAGTACGCGTACTCGAGGAAGCTGCTCTCCATCTCCGCGGAGATGTCGACGTCGACGATCTTCTCGGTTTCCTCGTCGTCGACCGGCGGTTTCGTTGCCACGCTTGCTCACTCCTCATCGGGCGCCGACTGCGCGTGGCACATTCTGCCGCGTCGGCGGCGACCCGGACGCCCCGACAGGCCGGTCTTCCGGCCCCGTCCGAGCCGGGCCGGGTTCAGATCGTCAGGACGCGGTCGCCGCGGAACGGGCCCACCGCGGCCCGGACGGCGGGCGCCAGGTGGGCGGGGACGATGACGACGGCCCGCGGGCGGGCGGTCAGGATGCGAGCCGAATCGCGTGGCACGTCGAGCACGATCTCGGCCCCCTGCCCGGCCCGGTCCGGCAGCAGGGTGCGCAGCACGCTCGACTGGTCGGAGTCCCAGTTCTGGCCGCAGCCGATGACCCACACGCCGACCCGGACGGCGTCCTCGTGGTTCGTGCCGGGGGTCAGCAGGTAGTACTCGCCGGGGCGCCCGTCGATCACGGCGCAGGCCGCCCGCAGCGCCTGCGCGAGGCCCGCGCGCCGGTCGGGGCCGGTGGAGGCGAGGTCGCGCCGCACCGCTCCCCCGGGCGACAGCGGCAAGGCGCCGAGGGGCACCGGGGAACCCACCGCGAACAGCAGCGCGACCGTGGCCGCGGCGGTGAGCGCGACCCGTGCCGAGCGCCACCGAGGGGCGGCCGCGTCGGCGATCGTCGCCGCGGCGACGAGCCCGATGGTTCCGGCGACGACGGTGGTGGCGCAGAGCACCTTGATGCCGTAGTAGCGGGGCCCGCCGACCCGGGCGTACTCGTAGCCCAGCATCCCGCCCGCCAGGGCCAGGGCCACCGCCGACACCAGCGCCAGGGCCGCCACCGAGGCCAGTTCGGCGCGAGAGGCGGCCGAGGTCCGGCGGCCGGCCAGCCACCCGGCCACGAGGGGCAGGAGCAGGCCGGCCAGCGCGAACACGATCGGCCAGCCCAGCGAGCTCGTCCGGATCGCGCCGCCCAACAGCAGGAACCGGTCGATGGCCGCCCCGAGGGTCTGCGTGGCGCCGGTGCCCTCCCCGGCGAGCCCGGCGGCGGGGGACTGGTGGGTCAGCAGGGCCAGCGCCGGCACCGGGAGGGCCGCGGGGGCGGTTCGGATCAGCCGGAGCAGGGTGCCGGGCTCGGCCCGCCGGGCCACCCAGACGGCGAGGGGCACCGGCGCCAGGAACGCCAGCAGGATCGTCCACGTGCCGAAGACGCCCGCGACGGCGGCGCCGAACAGCAGCCAGTGCCCCACGTCGGCGTCCCGCCGCCAGGTGAGCACGAGCAAGGCGGCCGCGGTCGCGAGCCCGGCGGCCACCAGGAACCCGCCGAACCCGTAGTAGGGCACCTGGGCGGTGTCCTCGACCTGCAGGAACAGCGTGGTTAGCCCGGCGAGCGCCGGTGCGAGCAGCAGGGGCCGGCGGCGGAAGACGGGGGCCGCGCAGGCGAGCGCCGCCGCCATCAGCAGCGTCAGGGCCACGACCACGACCGAGGCGTGCCCGTAGGCGGCGAACTCCGCGGCGAGGGGGGCGGAGCGACCGATCCCCACCTCCATCAGGGCGGCCACGCCGGCGTGGTACCCCCGGGGGTAGCCCCCGAACGCGCCGGCGAAGGCCTCGGTGGGTGAGCGCAGTTGCTCGACCATGGCGAAGTGCCCGGCGTGGTCCCAGCCCAGCATCATCCGCACCAGCACATGGTCGGCGTCCCCGGCCCAGGGCAGGAACCACCACCCGAGGAGCAGGCCGAACCCGGCGACGGCGGCCTCGGGCGCACCGATCCGGGGGAGGGCGGCCCGCAGGGCGTCCGCCGGGTCGGAGCGCAGCGCCAGCCGGACCAACAGGACGACCGCCCCGAGCACCCAGACGGTGGCCACCCGGGGCGGGAAGGCGTCCGGCCAGGGGACCGCGTACGAGAACTGGGCGGCGACGAGCCCGAGCAGCAGCAGCTGCCCCAGCCGGGCGGCCCCGGTCGCGTGGAGCGGAAGCACGGCCAGCACCACCAGCGCGGCCAGCGGGGTCGCGACGAGCGGCGCCGCGACCCCCAACGCCACCAGCGAGAACGCGAGGGCGCCGAGCCCGGCCCGCGTGCGGGCGGCTGCGGGGTGAACCTGGGCGGAGGTGGCGGCCACGGCTACCGGGTCACGATGCCCAGGTCGCGCAGCTTCATCAGGAGGCCGCGCCCGTCGGGAGCCTGGATGATCGGCGTGCCCGGATGGCGCCTCCGCCGCGAGGGCTCGATGGGCTCCAGGGTGCCGTGCGCGAGGAACTGCTCGGTGGGGTTGAGTCTGCGGATCAGGACCGCCCGCACCCGCTCGGGGTCCGATTCGGCGAACTCCCCGTAGATCTCGGGGTCGTGCTGGCCGTCGTCGCCGACGAGGAGCCAACGGATCCGGGGGAAGTCCGTCGCCAGTTGCAGCAGGGCGGAGCGCTTGTGCTGCTGGCCGGAGCGGAACCAGCCGGTGTTCGTGGGGCCCCAGTCGGTCAGCAGCATCGGCCCGTCCGGGAACCGGTGCCGCTGCAGGAACCTGCGCAGGAACGCCTGCGTGTTCCACGCGCCGGTCGAGAGGTACACCAGCGGCGCGTTCGGGTGAGCCGCCAGCAACTCCCGGAACATGGCGGCCATGCCCGGGACCGCCTGGCGGGCGGCCTCCGTGCGGAAGAACGAGTTCCAGGCCGCGATGAGCGGCCGCGGCAGCATCGTGGAGATCACCGTGTCGTCGAGGTCGCTGATGATCCCGAACGTCTCCGCGTTGGGCACGACGAGCACCGAGGCCGGGAACTCGCGGCCCCCCGGCAGCGCGATGGTCGCCGTCCGCCAGCCGGGCGGCTCGCCGTGGTCCCGGAGCCGATGGTCGATGTAGCCGCCGCGATCGGTGGAGCCGGTGACGGTGGCGTCCCCGAACCGGATGGTGTACCGCGCGTGCACGGTGGCCGCCGTGATGAAGTTGCGCCAGCCCCGCCGATTGAGGAACTCCTCGGCGGCCTGGCCCAGCTGGGTGTCGCTCCAGCGCGGTGAGAGCACGACCCGGCCGAGCAGGCGGGCGCCGTCCTCGGTGCCGTAGCCGGTGTAGGGGATGACCCGCTCGGTCCAGCCGAGCAACCGGAACAGCCACTCGGCGCGCCGGTCGAGCCACAGTTCGACGCGGGCCGCGATGAAGGGCCGGTTGCTGCTCACGGCGCACACCCTACCGGCGCGCCTCCGGGGGGACCCGTCAGGCCCGGGGCGTGCCGGCGGCGTCCGCGGCTCGTGGGAGGATGGGGCAATGACCACCGGCACGTTGCCCAAAACCCTCAAGGACGCGATCGTCTCCTGCGGCTTCTTCCCCGACGTCATCACGACGACGTTGGCCCGCGCCCTGGGCGGGGAAGAGGTCCGGTCCTCGGTGGTCCACCACGAGGCCACGTTCGACCGGGACGAGTTCCACCGCCACGTCACGGTGCTCCTGCTGACCCCGCGCCGGCTGCTCGTCAGCCACACCGACGACGGGGAGGCGGGCGCCCCGCAGGCGATGTCGACCCTGGAGAGCATCCCGCTGCGCTCGATCCGCTCGGTGGCCTTGACGAACGTGGTGCCGGACCCGGCGCGCTTCGCGCGCGGCCAGGCCGTCGCCGAGGTGTGGCTGAGCGTCGGCTGGGGCGCGCTGCGCCGGGTGGAGATCGTCCCGGCCAACTGCGGCGATCCCCACTGCGAGGCCGATCACGGCTACGACGCCCAGAACATCGACGACGACCTCACGGTTCGGATGAGCACGGCCGCCGACGGCGAGGAGACGGTCCGCCGGCTCATCGACTTCGCGACCGCGCTGCAGCTGGCGGTCGCCTGACCCATGGCCGCGCCCACCCTGCCCCGCTACGACGAGGCCGCGCTCAGCGACCTGGTGCCCAGCGTGGCCGCCCACCTCGGGCTCCCCGGCGAGGACGTCCTGGGGTTGCCGGACGCCGACCGGTACGTCCTGCTCCTCGTCGACGGCCTGGGGACGGCCCAGCTCGCGGAAGCGGCGGCCGCGGCCCCCTACCTGGCCGGCCTGCTCGGTGGCGGCCGCGCGCTCACCAGCGTCGTGCCGTCCACCACCGCCACCGCGCTGACGTCCCTCGGCACCGGCCTGCCGCCCGGGCAGCACGGCCTCGCGGGCTTCACGTTCCGCAACCCCTTCACCGGGGGCCTGCTGAACTCGCTGGCCTGGGAGCCCGGCCTGTCGGGACTCGATCTCCAGCCGCGGCTGACCGCCTACGAGCGACTGGCGCGCGCGGGCGTCCAGATCTCCACCGCCTTGCCCGCCCACTTCGCCGGGACCGGCCTCACCGAGGCCGGGCTGCGGGGCGGCCGCTTCCTCGGGGTCACCGACGAGTCCGCCCTGGAGCGGCGCGTGCACCAGATCGTGGACGCCGCGACGGCGGGTCCGCGCACCCTCGTCTACGCCTACGAGCGGTCCCTGGACCACGAGGGCCACGGCCACGGGTGGCGCAGTCCCCAGTGGACGGCCGCCCTGAGTTGGACCGACGACCTGGCGGCCCGCCTGCGCGCCGCGCTCCCCGACGATGTCCGGCTCCTGGTCACCGCCGACCACGGGATGGTCGACGTGCCGGCGGCCGCCCGGCTGGTCGTGGAGGATGAGCCGGACCTGGCGGCCGAACTCGACCTGCTGGCCGGCGAGGGGCGTCTGCGGCACCTCTACACCGCCCGGCCGGCTGCGGTGGCGGCGCGGTGGCGCGCCGGGCTGGGGGAGCGCGCCTGGGTCAGAACCCGCGCCGAGGCGGTGGAGGAGGGCTGGTTCGGGTGGCTCGCCCCCCACCTCGCCGACCGGTTCGGCGACGTGCTGGTCGCCCTCCGCGACGACCACGCCGTGATGAGCCGCACCTTCCCGCGCGAGCTCGGCCTGATCGGCATGCACGGGTCGCTGACCGCGGCGGAGATGAACGTCCCCCTGTTGGTGGACTGACGATGGCCGAGCTCACGTTCTTCACGGGCCCGATGAACTGCGGCAAGTCGACGCTCGCCCTCCAGATCGACTACACCGAGGCCAGTGCCGGACGCCGCGGCGTCCGGTTCACCTGCCAGGACCGGGCCGGGCAGTCCACGATCTCGTCCCGCATCGGCCTGGCCGAGGCGGCCCTGGAGGCCCACCCGCACCTCGACTTCTGGGACTTCGTCACCGCGGGCCTCACGTCCGGGCGCCGGATCGACTACCTGATCTGCGACGAGGCCCAGTTTTACGAACCCGCCCAGATCGACCAGCTCGCCCGCATCGTCGACGACCTGGGCGTCGACGTTTACTGCTTCGGGATCCTGCACGACTTCCGCACCGAGATGTTCCCGGGCTCGGCCCGGCTGGTGGAGCTGAGCGACCGCATCGAGTGGCTGCAGGCGCGCCCCCGTTGCTGGTGCGGGGCGCCGGCGACCCACAACGCCCGCACGGTGGGGGGTGTGATGGTCACCGAGGGCAGTCAGGTGGTCGTCGGCGACACGGCCCCCGGGGCGGAGGTCGCGTACGAGGTCCTGTGCCGCAAGCATCACCGCCGGCGCGAGACGGCCTGGGTCGGGGGGATGGACCTCACCCCCGAGCCGCTGCCGTTCGACGAGGGCGACGTCTGAGCGAGCCCCGCTCTGCCGGGGAGGGGGCTCTGCGAGGTCAGGGCTTCTGCGGGCCCTGACGTGGCGAGCCGAACATGATCTCGTCCCAGCTCGGGACCGACGCCCGCTTGTTGCGGGGTTTGCGGCGCGCGGCGGGCGGCTCCCCCTCCACGAGGGAGGGCTGCTCGGGCTCGCGGGGGGTGGTCCGGCGGCGCTGGGGGGTGGGCGAGGCGTCGTCGGTCGGGGCCTCCGCCTCGGTCGCGTCCGTCGACTCGGTGTCGGCCGTCGGGGGCTCGTCCAGCATCGGCACGGGCACGGTGGGTTCGGCGCCCGCGGCGTCCGTCGACGGGGCGGGGGCGGCGTCCGGCCGCACCGCCAGGACGTCCTCGGGCACGTAGAGCGGTTCGACCCGGGCTCCTTCCGGGAGGTCGGGGGTGTCGGCGGACGGGGCGCCCACGGCGTCGGCGACGACCGGGCCGTTCGCCTCGGGTCGGATGAGACCGGAGTAGATCTTGACCGAGTCCTCGTCGAAGCTGGCCAGCATGTCGTAGAGCGCATCGAGGTGCGGGTCGTCGCCGGTCACGAGGTCGTAGACCCCGTCGATCTCGGCGAGGGCCGCCTCGGTGTAGGCGTCGTTGAGCTCGTCGGAGTCGTCGGGGGGGCCGGCGGCGTCGGCCACGGCCCGGACCAGGGCCAACTCATCGTCCTCCGCGGGGGTGGGAGCTTGGCGTTCGTCGGCGCCGGTCTCGCCGATCATCCAGCGGGCGTCGTCGTTGTCCGCCACCGAGAAGCGGCCGTTGACGTCGTAGACGAAGGCACCCTCGTGCGTGCGCCCGTTGTGCTCGAAGGTCGCGCGGACCCGCCAGCGTCGGGCACCGAGCAGGTAGGCGTCCCAGGACACCCGGTCGGGGTCGATGCCGTGGCTCATCAGGTGCTCGGTCGTGGCGGTGCGCAGCGCCCGGTTCGAGGAGGACTCGCCTCGCCGCCGGACGGGGTTCGCCTGCGCGAGGCCCGCGACGTGCTCGCGCTCGGCGATGACCGGCGCGGCGAACGCGTCGATGCGCTCGACGGGGACCCCGGCGGCGCGCGCCACATCCTCGACCGACTCCCCGGCCCGGATCCGGGCCTGGATGTCTCGCGGTCTCAGGGCACTCTCCATCGGATTCTCCAGTGGTCACGGCGTGGGAACAGGGTGCTTGCTGCTGGGTAACCTACCGTGTCCGTCCAGGGGGTCGCCTCGCCGTCCCCGCCGCCGGTGGCCGATCACGGCAACGCACGATCCCACTTGGCCGGGTGTGATATGTATGCGGCGAGTTTGAACGGTGACGACAGGGAAGGGACCATGGCCACCGACTACGACGCCCCTCGCAAGACCGACGAGGAGAACGAAGACAGCCTGGAGGAGCTTAAGACCAGGCGCAACGACAAGAACTCGGGCAAGGTCGACGAGGACGAGGTCGAGGCTGCCGAGACGTTCGAACTGCCGGGCGCCGACCTTTCGCACGAGGAACTCACAGTGCGGGTGCTGCCCCGCCAGGCCGACGAGTTCACCTGCGCCTCCTGCTTCCTGGTGAAGCACCGCAGCCAGATCGCCCAGGAGAAGGACGGGCAGTACTACTGCGTGGACTGCGCGGGCTGAACCCGGCCAAGGTGGCGAGGGGCGGCGTCCGGATCGGACGCCGCCCCTCGGCCGTCTGCTCGGCCGACGGCTCAGAAGCGCACGCTGACGGTGCGCATCGAACGGGCCGACTCCTCACCGCTGAACTTGAGCCACCGCTGGGCCGCGAACCTGTTGGCGGCCACCCCCAGGAGACCGATCCCCACGGCGTTGGCGAGCACCCAGGCGAAGGCCTTCGCCTGGGGCACCGCCGGATCGTTCACCTGCGGCGGCTCCTCCCCGGTGATGGTGGTCCACGCCAGCTCGACGACCTTGTGGGCGACGACGGCCGTCAGCGCTGCGACGCCGCCCGAGTAGGCGTTGAACATCAGGTTGCGGGTGACGCTCATGGGCACTCCAGTAGGTCGGGGAGTCCGTCCGGCGGCCGCCGGGGGCGCTGACCATCCTAGGCCGCCGTCATGGGCGGCGCGCTAGGGTGGGGACCCGTGACTGCGACCAGCGACCCTGCCGCGGCCGGGGGCCCGGTGTACGAAGAGCGGCTCACCGCACCGGCGTCCTACTGGGTGATCGGGCTCGTGGTGGGGGTCAGCACCGCGACCGCCGTGGGCTTCTACCTGGGGCCCTGGGTCGCCGTGGCCGCCGGCATCGCGGTGGCCGGCGGGCTGGTGTTCGCGTTGCTCGCCCTCGGTCACGTCCGCATCGTCGTCGACGACCGCGGGCTGGCGGTGGGGGCGGCCCTGCTCGAGTGGCCCTACCAGGGCGAGGCGGTCGCGCTCGACCCGGCGGCGGCCCGGGACCGGTTGGGCGCCGGCGCCGACGCCCGCGCCTTCGTGGTGGCCCGGCCCTACCTCCCCTCCGCCGTGCTGGTCCCGGTGGTGGACGCCGCCGACCCGCACCCCTACTGGCTCGTCTCCTCGCGCAATCCGCGGCGGCTCGCGGCGGCGCTGGCGGCGGGACGCGCCGCGGGGGTGGAGCGCCGGTGACGGAGTCGGAGCCCGTCGTCCTCGTGCTTCGATTGGACGCCGACCTGCCCCTGCCGCGCTACGCCCATCCGGGCGACGCCGGGGCCGACCTCTGCGCGCGGGAGACGGTCGTGCTCGCGCCCGGCGAACGGGCCCTCGTGCCGACGGGGATCGCCCTGGCGCTGCCCGACGGCTGGGCCGCGTTCGTGCACCCCCGTTCGGGGCTCGCCGCCCGCGACGGCATCACGATCGTGAACGCGCCCGGCACCGTGGACGCCGGCTACCGGGGCGAGATCATGGTGTGCCTCTTGAACACCGACCGGCACCGGACCGTCACCCTGGAACGCGGCGATCTGATCGCCCAGGTCGTCTTCCAACGGGTAGGACGGGCCTCGTTCGTCGAGGTGCCGGCGCTACCCTCAAGCGCACGAAGCGCCGACGGACATGGCTCCACCGGGGGGGTCAGCCGGTGGCGGACGGCCCCGGAAGCCGCGATCGAGGAGAAGAGCCAGTGATCTTTGGACGCAGGAACCGCACCCCCCAGCCAACCGCGGAGGTCGCCGCGGAGGCGGACGAGGTCGCCCCGGCCGACCTCGACGTCGAGGCGGCGGACGCGGAGGCGCTCCAGGACGCCGAAGCAGACCTCGACGAGGGCGACGACCTCGACGAGGACGACGACCGCGGCGAGGACGACGAGGACGACGACCTCGAGGAGGACGAGGACGACGACTTCCGGGCCGACGGGCCCTTCGACGCCTCGGAGGTCGACCTCGCCGGGGACGACGTGGCTCGCCTCGAGCTGGGCGTGCTGACGTTGACCCCCTTCGAGGGGATGAGCCTGCAGTTCCAGGGCGACCCTTCCTCGGGCACCGTGTACTCGGCGCTCGTCATGTTCGAGAACTCCGGGCTTCAACTGGAGGTCTTCGCGGCCCCGACCACGAGCGGCCTCGCCGCCGAACTCCGCGAGGACACGATCGAGGAGGCGCAGCAGGCCGGCGGCAGCGCTGAGGTCACGATCGGCCCGTTCGGCAAGGAGATCAAGCGCGTGCTGCCGATGGAGGGGCCGGAGGGGGAGCAGCTCTTCCACGTGTCCCGCATCTGGCTGGTGGACGGCCCGCGCTGGCTGCTGCGGGGCACTCTGATGGGTCAGGCGTCGCTGGTCGAGGGCGAGGCGCCGCCGGCCGACGTCTTCGTCGAGTTCTTCCGCAACATCGTCGTGCACCGCGACGACGCCCCGCGGGTTCCGGGTGAGTTGTTGACCCTGACCCTCCCGGAGTTGCCCGGGGTGGCGGGCTGACCATGGCCGGCCTGCGCGCGTGGTGGCGCAACCGACACTCGCCCGAGCCCGGCGGCTGGGAGGACCGTCGGCGGGCCGACGAGCGGGCCACGCCCGATCGGATCGCCGACTGCGCCGACCGGCAGTTGGTCCGCCTCCGCGGCACCATCGAGTCGTTGACGGTGCAGCCCCGCGAGACCGCGAACTGGCTGGAGGCCAGCCTGGTGGACGGCACCGGCACCGTGACGCTGATCTGGATGGGCCGGCACGAGATCCCGGGCATCGAGGTGGGCCGGGACATGAGCGTCGAGGGAAGGATCTCGATCGTCGACGGCGAACGCCGGATCTACAACCCCTACTACACCCTCCGCTGAGCCGGACGCCGGCCCGCCGGTTCGCCGCCCGCCGCCTATTCGCCCTCGACCGGCGCGCGCCGCACGCTGGGGGCCAGGTACCGGGCGAGGTCGAGTTCGTGGGTGGCGTCCCCGACGAACAGCAGTTCGTCCCCGCCCTCGACGGTGCCGTCCCGTTGGGGGGCGCCGGCCTGGCCGCCGCGGATGACGGCCACCAGGACGAAGTCGCCCGGAAGGGCGAGGTCGGCGATGCGCTGCCCGACCCGGGGACTGTCGTACGGCAGGGTCATCTCGACCAGGTTCGCGTGGCCGCCCCGGAAGCTGAAGAGGCGGACGAGGTCGCCGACCGTGACGGCCTCCTCGACCAGCGCACTCATCAGGCGCGGGGTCGACACCGCGACATCCACGCCCCAGACGTCGTCGAACATCCACTCGTTGCTGGGGTGGTTGACCCGGGCCACCGTGCGCGGCACGGAGAACTCGGTCTTGGCCAGCAGGGAGTGCACGAGGTTGGCCTTGTCGTCGCCGGTGGCGGCGATGGCCACGTCGCACTGGTCGATCCGGGCCTCCTCCAGGGAGTCGACCTCGCAGGCGTCCGCGAGCAGCCAGTCGGCGCCGGGCACGCTCTCGGTCTTGATGGCGGCGGGGTCGCGGTCGATCAGGAGCACCTTGTGGCCGTTGGCCAGCAGTTCGCGGGCGATGGAGCGGCCCACGTTGCCGGCGCCGGCGATGGCTACGCGCATGGTTCCTCGGCTCCTCAGTGCTTGGCCGGCGGGCTGCCGAGCAGTTCCTCGATGGTCGCCACGTCCTCGTTGGCGCAGGCGGCGTAGACGAGATCGCCGTCCTGCAGGATCGTCGCGGCGTCCGGCACGATGCCCTTGCCGAACCGCAGCAGGAACGGGATGGGGGCGCGGATCACCCCCTGGATGTCGCCGATCCGGCGGCCGACCCAGCCGACGTGGGTCGACACCTGGATCAGCCGGACGGCGCCCGACGGGTCGCGCCACTGCGGTTCCGAACCCTCGGGCAGCAGCCTGCGCAGCACCTGGTCGGCCGCCCACCGGACGGTCGCCACCGACGGGATGCCGAGCCGCTCGTACACCTCGGCGCGGCCCTGGTCGTAGATGCGGGCCACGACGTTCGCGATCCCGTAGGTCTCGCGGACCACGCGCGCGGCCAGGATGTTGGAGTTGTCGCCGCTGGAGACGGCCGCGAAGCCGTCGGCGTCCCGGATGCCGGCCGTCTCGAGGACGCGCCGGTCGAAGCCCACGCCGCGCACGGTCTTGCCGCGGAAGGTCGGGCCCAGCCGCCGGAAGGCGTCCGGATCGAGGTCGATGACGGCGACCGTGTGGCCGCGACGCTCCAGGCTCCGGGCGAGCGACGAGCCGACCCGGCCACAGCCCATGATGACGACGTGCAACGAGGTGCCTTTCGAGACGGGCGCCGGCCGGAGGGCGCCGACCGGCGGGGTAGAGTCTAACGCCGTGCATGACGGCGACGCTCCGCTCCGCCGACCGGCCCGCACCACGGACGCCGACGCGGGGCCGCGCGTGGGCGACGAGGTGACCGTTCCGATCGGGCCCGTGGCCCACGGCGGCCACTGGGTCGCCCGACACGACGGCCGGGTGATCTTCGTCCGGGGCGCGCTGACCGGCGAACGGGTGCGCGTCCGGATCACGGCCGTGGCCGCCCGTCATCTGTTCGGGGACGCCGTCGAGGTGCTGGAGCCCGCCGGCGAGCGGGTCGACCCGCCGTGCCCGATCGCGGCCCGGTGCGGCGGCTGCGACTTCCAGCACGTCGCCCCCGATCACCAGGCAGAGCTCAAGCGGCGGGTCGTGGCCGAGCAGCTGCGCCGGTTGGCCGGGTTCGAGTGGGCCGGGGACGTCGAGTCGGTGCCTCCGCTGCTCGGCTGGCGCACCCGGGTGCGCTATCACGCCGGGCCCGAGGGCTGGGGCATGCACCCGCCCCGCTCGCACGCCGTGACCCCCCTGCCCCCGCAGGGCTGCCTGATCGCGGGGCTCGGGCTGGGGCGTCCGCCCGCCCCGCCGGCGCCCGGCGTCGACCAGGTGCGGGGAGTCTCCGCCGCCGACGGCGTCCGATGGCTGCTGGGCGACGAGGACGCCGTCGTGCGGGAGCGCGCGGACGGCCACGACTATGAGGTGCGTGGGGACGGCTTCTGGCAGGTCCCCCCCCCCCCCCGCGCCGCCGACACCCTGGTGGACGCCGTCCTCGCCGGCCTGCGGCCCCGGGCGGGGGAGCGGGCCTTCGATCTCTACTGCGGCGTCGGCCTCTTCGCGGGGGCGCTCGCGCGCCGCGGCGTCCGGGTGACGGGGGTCGAGGGCGACCGGGCCGCGGTGGCCCTCGCCCGGCGCAACGTCCCGGAGGCCCGCTTCCACGCGGGCTCCGTCGACCGGGTGCTGGCGCGGCTGCCCGACCGGGTCGATCTGGTGGTGCTGGACCCGCCGCGCGCAGGCGCCGGCGCCCGGGTCCTGGACGCCGTGCTCCGGCGGCGTCCCCGGGCGGTCGCGTACGTGGCCTGCGACCCGGCGGCGCTGGGCCGGGACCTGGGGCGGGCGCGCGCGCAGGGCTGGCGGGTGGCAGGGGTGCGGGCGTTCGACCTGTTCGGGATGACCCATCACGTCGAGTGCGTCGCCGTGCTGGAAGCTGGGCCCGCGTGAGTAGGGTGCCGCCGCAGCCGCGCTGCCCCGTCCGGCCCGGCGAATACTGCACGCTGTGCCAGATGGGGGTCACCGGACCGGCCGACTGCGGCCTGGTGTACCTGGTCTTCGACGACACGGACTTCGACGACGCGGACTTCGACTCAACCACCCCGGACGGGGAGGACCGGGCCAAAATGGGGGAACAGCAGCCGAAGTCACCGGACCAGGGGTAGTATCTCGACGTCGAGACAATCCCGTCAGGACGAACCAGGAGTGGACCGCATGAGTGTGAACAGTTTCGGAGCCAAGTCGACCCTCGACGTGGCGGGCCAGCAGTACGAGATCTACAGGGTGGACACGGTGCCGGGCTCCGACACGCTGCCTTACAGCATGAAGGTCCTCCTCGAGAACCTGCTGCGCACCGAGGACGCCGCCAACGTCACCGCCGACGACATCCGCGCCCTGGGGGCGTGGGACCCGAGCAGTGAGCCCGACCGGGAGATCCAGTTCACGCCGGCCCGCGTGATCATGCAGGACTTCACCGGCGTCGCCTGCGTCGTCGACCTGGCCACGATGCGCCAGGCCGTCGCCGACCTCGGGGGCGATCCGGCCACCATCAACCCGCTCGCCCCGGCCGAACTCGTCATCGACCACTCCGTGATCGCCGAGTACTTCGGGACGCCGGACGCCCTGGCCAAGAACGTCGCGGTCGAGTACCAGCGCAACGAGGAGCGCTACAAGCTGCTGCGCTGGGCGCAGTCGGCCTTCGACGAGTTCAAGGTCGTCCCGCCGGGGACCGGCATCGTGCACCAGGTCAACATCGAGCACCTCGCCCGCGTCACGTTCGCCCGCGAGGTCGGCGGCGTGCTGCAGGCCTACCCCGACACCTGCGTCGGCACCGACTCGCACACCACCATGGTCAACGGCCTCGGCGTCGTGGGCTGGGGCGTCGGCGGCATCGAGGCCGAGGCCGCCATGCTCGGCCAGCCGATCTCGATGCTCATCCCGCGCGTGGTGGGCTTCAAGCTCTTCGGCAAGCTCAACGACGGCGTCACCGCCACCGATCTCGTCCTGACGATCACGCAGATGCTGCGCAAGCACGGCGTCGTGGGCAAGTTCGTCGAGTTCTACGGCCCCGGCGTGGGCGAGATCCCGCTGGCCAACCGGGCCACGATCGCCAACATGTCGCCCGAGTTCGGCTCCACGATCGGCGTCTTCCCCATCGACGGCAAGACGATCGACTACCTGCGGCTCACCGGCCGGCCCGAGGAGCAGTTGGCCCTGGTCGAGGCCTACGCGAAGGCCCAGGGCATGTGGCTCGACCCCGAGCACGAGGCCCGTTACTCCGAGAAGCTGGAGCTGGATCTGTCGTCCGTCGTCCCGAGCATCTCCGGCCCGAAGCGCCCCCAGGACCGCATCGTCCTCGCCGAGAGCAAGGCCAAGTTCGCCGAGGCGCTGCCCGGCTACGGCGCCGATCCGGCGAAGGCCGTCCCGGTGCGGCTGGCCGACGGCACCGAGTTCGAGTTGAAGAACGGCGCGGTCGCCGTGGCCTCGATCACGTCCTGCACCAACACGTCGAACCCGTCGGTGATGCTGGGTGCCGCGCTCGTCGCCAAGAAGGCGTTCGAGCGGGGCCTCAAGCCCAAGCCGTGGGTCAAGACGTCCGTGGCCCCGGGCTCGCAGGTCGTCACCGACTACTACGCGAAGTCGGGCCTGCAGCAGTACCTGGACGCCCTGGGCTTCAACACCGTCGGTTACGGCTGCGTGACCTGCATCGGCAACACCGGCCCGCTCATCCCCGAGGTGAGCAAGGCCGTCAACGAGCACAACCTCGCCGTGACCGCCGTCCTGTCGGGCAACCGCAACTTCGAGGGCCGCATCAGCCCCGACGTCAAGATGAACTACCTGGCCTCACCGCCGCTGGTCATCGTGTACGCCCTCGCCGGGACCATGGACATCGACCTGGCCACGGAGCCGCTCGGACAGGACGCCGAAGGGCGCGACGTCTTCATGGCCGACATCTGGCCGAGCACGGAGGAGATCGAAGCCGTGGTCGGCTCCGCGATCAGCGCCGAGATGTTCGCCAGCCGCTACGCCGACGTGTTCAAGGGCGACGAGCGCTGGCGCAACCTGCCGACCCCCGAGGGTGAGCTGTTCTCGTGGGACGAGGCGTCCACCTACATCAGGCGCGCACCCTACTTCGACGGCATGCCCGCCGAGCCCGTGCCGGTGCAGGACGTCGCCGGCGCCCGGGTGTTCATGAAGCTGGGCGACTCGGTGACCACCGACCACATCAGCCCCGCGGGGTCGATCAAGCCGGAGACCCCGGCCGGCCAGTACCTGACCGCCCACGGCGTGGCGCGCCAGGACTACAACTCGCTCGGTTCGCGGCGCGGCAACCACGAGGTGATGATCCGCGGCACGTTCGCCAACATCCGCCTCCGCAACCAGGTCGCGCCCGGCACCGAGGGCGGCTTCACCCGCGATTTCACCCAGCCGGACGCCCCGGTGGTCTACGCCTTCGACGCCGCCGAGAACTACCGCCGGGCCGGCGTCCCCCTGATCGTGCTGGCCGGCAAGGAGTACGGCTCCGGCTCGTCGCGCGACTGGGCCGCCAAGGGCACGACGCTGCTGGGGGTGAAGGTGGTGATCGCCGAGAGCTACGAGCGCATCCACCGCTCGAACCTCATCGGCATGGGCGTCCTGCCGCTGCAGTTCCCGGCGGGGGAGAACGCCGACAGCCTCGGCCTGGCCGGCGACGAGGTCATCGACGTGACCGGCATCCAGGCCCTGAACGAGGGGGTCACCCCGAAGACGGTGCACGTCCGGGCCACCAAGCCGTCGGGCGAGGTCGTCGAGTTCGAGGCGCCGGTGCGCATCGACACCCCCGGCGAGGCCGACTACTACCGCAACGGCGGCATCCTGCAGTACGTGCTGCGGTCGCTGCTCAAGCGCTGACCATGCGAGGCGCGAGGGGTCCCGGCCACCCGCCGGGGCCCCTCGCCGCGTGCGGGACGCGCCCTAGCATGGCGGGCAGCCGAAGGAGGACGCAGTGGGACGGAAGCGGGCCGAACGGCCCCTGGCGGCGCGGCCGGCCGACGCGGAGCCGCGGGGCGACGCGCCCGTCGGCGGCGCTCGGGTCGCCTGGGCCCAGCTCGCCGGCCTGCTGGCGCTCGTGGTCGCCGGGCTCGGGTTCGCGGTGAGCGACGTGGTCCAGGCCGCACGGTGCGACAGCGACGACGTGACCTGCACGCTCGGCACCTACCTGGTGGGCACGCTCGTCAGCGCCGTGGCGGGTCTCGCGATCGTCGCCCGGGTGTTCCGGTTGGGCTGGGAGTGGGCGCTCGTGGTCGCGTCGGTCGTCCTCGCCCTGCCCCTGCTGTTGGACCTGGCCGGGAACTGGGCGTGGCTCGCGGCCGCACTCGCGCCGACGCTGGGCGCACTGCTCACCCTGGACGGGCGGCAGCGGCCCCGCTGGCGTCCGGTTGCGATCGGGGTCGGCTGCGGGCTGGCTCTGGCCGTCGTGGCGCTGTGGACGTTCTTCCCACCCGGGGGTTGAATCTATCGAACACCTGTTCTAATCTGTGGCCCTGGACGAGCTCCGGGAGGTGCCATGCAGACAACCGGCCGTCTCCACCCGGCCGACGCGGTGGAGAACCAGACCACGCTCTACGTTCCGCCGGGCTGGCCGGCCGCGGTGCGCCCGCCCGGCGCCCCCGACTGGGAACGCACGGCCGTTGCCTTCCTGCTCGACTGCTGCCCGCCCGACTTCCGGCGGTACCCGGTGCTGCGCCGCCACCCGGTGATCCTCGCCCGGTTCGCCGCCGCAGCGGTGGCGGCCCAGGGGCAGGCCTGTCGGGCGGGGCTGGGCACCTGCCGGGCCGACCTGGCCGGCTTCGTCCCCCCGGACGCCGTCGAGGCAGCCACGGCGGCCTGGCAGGAACAGGAAGCGGCCCTGCGGCGTACCGCCCGGGAGGTGGCGTTGGTCGAGGGGGCGCTGCGGGGCCGGGTCTACGTGCGCAAGCTCTGACCTCGGAGCCTGCGCGCGGGCCCGGCCCGCCGCAGGGCGGGCTGGGGGCCGCCGGGTAGAGTGGCGGCATGTCCGTGCTGGAGAGGATCAGCGACCCGCGAGACCTACGGGACCTCGGTCCGCGCGACCTGGAGGCCCTCGCCGCGGAGATCCGCACGTTCCTGATCCGTCAGGTGAGCCGCACCGGCGGACATCTCGGCCCGAACCTGGGCGTCGTCGAACTCACCATCGCGCTGCATCGGGTGTTCGACTCGCCCCGCGACCCGATCGTCTTCGACACGGGTCACCAGAGCTACGTCCACAAGATCCTGACCGGACGCCGCGACGCCTTCCCGCAGCTGCGGCAGCGCGGTGGCCTGTCGGGTTACCCGTCGCGCGCCGAGTCCGAGCATGACTGGGTCGAGAACAGCCACGCTTCGACGTCGCTGTCGTGGGCCGAGGGCCTCGCCCGGGCCTTCCAGCTGCGGGGGGAGGACCGCACGGTCGTCGCGGTCATCGGCGACGGCGCCCTGACCGGCGGCATGGCCTGGGAGGCGCTGAACAACATCGCCATCCAGCCCGACCTGCGCCTCGTGGTCGTCGTGAACGACAACGGCCGCAGCTACACCCCCACGGTGGGCGGCCTGGCCACCCACCTCCAGGGGTTGCGCACCGACCGCCGCTACGAGCAGGCGCTCAAGGCGATCAAGGAGAGCGTGCGGGCGGCGCCGCTGGTGGGCGGCCCCGTCTACGGGCTGATGCACGGGCTCAAGGCGGGCGTCAAGGACGTGCTGGCCCCCCAGGGGTTGTTCGCGGACCTCGGGCTGAAGTACCTCGGCCCGATCCCCGGTCATCAGTTGTCCCAGCTGGAGGGCGCGCTGGAGTCGGCGCGGAACTTCGGAGGGCCGGTGATCGTCCACGTCATCACCGAGAAGGGGAAGGGGTACGGGCCCGCGGAACGCCACGACGAGGACCGTTTCCACGCCGTCAGCAAGATCGACGAGGTCACGGGGGAGCCGCTCGCGTCGGCCGCGGCGCGGCCCACCTGGACGAAGTCCTTCGCCGACCACCTGGTTCGGTTGGGCCGGCGGCGTCCCGACGTGGTGGCGATCACGGCCGCGATGCTGCACCCGACGGGGCTGGGGCCGTTCGCCTCCGCCTTCCCCGACCGCGTGTTCGACGTCGGGATCGCCGAGCAGCACGCGGTGACCTTCGCCGCGGGGCTCGCCCGGGGCGGGCTGCACCCGATCGTGGCCCTGTACGCCACCTTCCTGAACCGCGCCTTCGACCAGGTGCTGATGGATGTCGCGCTGCACCGGCTGGGGGTCACCCTCGTCTTGGATCGGGCTGGGCTCACCGGCCCGGACGGCGCCAGCCACAACGGGATGTGGGACCACTCGATCCTGGGCCTGGTGCCGGGCCTACGTCTCGCCGCCCCCCGGGACGAGCCCCGGCTCGCCGAGGCGCTGGAGACCGCGACGTCGATCGACGACGCCCCCTCCGTGATCCGGTTCAGCAAGGAGACCGTCCCCGCCCCCCTGCCCGCGGTGCGGCGCCACGGCAGCGTCGACGTGCTGACGGACGCCCCCGGCGCCCGCGTGCTCGTGGTCGGCTACGGCCAGTTCGCCGGGCTCGCGGTCGAGGTGGGCCAGCGGGTCGCCGATCAGGGGATCCCGGTGACCGTCGTCGACCCCGTCTGGGCGCTGCCCGTCAGCGCGGACCTCGTCGACCTGTGCGCCGCGCACGAGTTCGTCGTCACGCTCGAGGACAGCGGCGTCGTGGGCGGCCTGGGGGCCCGGCTCGCTCAGGAACTGCGCGACCGCGACCTCCGGACGCCGGTGCACAACCTGGGCATTCCGCAGCGCTTCCTGCCCCACGCCTCGCGTCGCGAGCTGTTGGAGGAGCTCGGCCTGGTGCCCCAGGACGTGGCCCGGGCGGTCGTCGAGCGGGTGGCGGCCGCCGATGCCGCGACGCCCGGGCTGCCCGCGCCGGTGGCGGCGCCCGGGGAGCGGGCCGCCGAGCGCTGAGCGGTGCCCGTGGTGCCGCGGGCGGTCTCAGCCCAGCAGGGGGGAGACCACCGGGACGACGTGGGCGCGCTGCCATGGGCGCGCGAGCCGCTCGGCGAGGAACGCATCCACCGACTCCGGCGAGGGATCGGCGGGTGGCTCCCAGGCGAGCCGGCGGAGGGCGTCCGGCGCGATCAGGTTCTCCACGGGCAGCTGCAGCGTCTCGGCCAGGTGCAGCGTGGCGGGGCGGAGCCGGTTCCAGCGCGCGAACGCCTCCGGGAACCGCCGGCCCCAGGTGCGGGGCGGCGGGGGACCCTCCGGGGTGACGGACGCCGCCGGCCAGTCGGCGCGGTCGAGCGCCGCGGCCTGCTGCAGCGCCTCGACGAACTCCCGTTCGAAGCGGGCGGCGAGCCGCCAGCCGAACCCCCGGACCTCGCGCAGGTCGTCCCTGGTGAGCGTGATCGACCCGCCGCGGGGGACCCGGGCCGCCAGCTCGATGATCGCGGCGTCCGGCAGGACCCGGCCGGGGGCCCGGTCGATCCGGCGGGCGATCTCGTCGCGGGCCTCCCACAGGGCCCGCACGACGGCGAGTTGCCCCCGGTAGCGCAGCTCGTGGACGCCGGAGGTGCGGCGCCACGGCTCGTCGCGGCGCGACGGCGGGTCGGCGGCGTGCCGGACCAGGAAGTCGAACTCCTGCCGAGCCCACTCCTCCTTGCCGGCCCGCTCCAGTTCGGCCGCCACCCACTCGCGCAGGTCGGCGAGGAGCTCCACGTCGAGGGCCGCGTAGCTGAGCCACTCGGTGGGCAGCGGCCGTTTGGACCAGTCGGCCGCGGAGTGCTCCTTCGCCAGCGTCGTGCCCAGCGCCCGCTCGGTCAGCGAGGTCAGCGAGACCCTGGGGAAGCCGAGCAGCCGGCCGGCCAGCTCCGTATCGAAGAGGCGGCGCGGCAGCAGCTTGACCTCGGCCAGGCAGGGTAGATCCTGTTGGGCGGCGTGGATCACCCACTCGACGTGGGCGAGGGCCTCGGCCGGCCCGGAGAGGTCGGCTCGGTCGGCGTCCCCCTCGAAGGCGACCGGGTCGACGAGCACGGTGCCGGCCCCGGCGCGCCGCAACTGGATGAGGTAGGCCTTGGCCGAGTAGCGGAAGCTCTGGGCGCGCTCGGTGTCGACGGCGAGCGGGCCGTGGCCGGCGGCCAGGGCGGCCACGGCCTCGGCGAGCGCGGCGGGGGTGTCGACGATCGGGGGGACGCCGTCGGCCGGCGCGGCGAGCAGTCGGGGTGCGGACGCCGCCGGGGCCTCGTCGGGCGCCTCGGGCGTGGTCGCGGTCACCGGCGTCGCCTCCCCGGGCGCCGCGCCGGGAGGGGGACGACGCCCGGCGGCAGCAGGGGCAGGCCGGACACCATGCACAGGAGGTCCTGCCACGCCTGGGCGTGGGCGACGATGTCCGAGCCCGCGGCGACGATCGGCGTCCAGGAGGCGCGGATCTCCACCTCGGCGCGGTGCGGGTCGCCCGCCATCGAGCCGAACGACTCCGAGGAGACGGCGGTCACCGTCCCCGACGCGGCGGTGTGCGAAGCCTGATGGCGCTCCAGCGCGTCGACGAGCCAGGACCACCCCACCTCGCGGAGCAGCGGATCGGCGCCCATCTCGGCGTCCACCTCCGCGCGCGCGTAGGTGACGCAGCGGAACGTGCCGTCCCACGCGGGGTTGCCGTCCGGGTCGTACAACAGCACGAGCCGCCCGCGGCCCAGGTCGGCGTCGCCGGACTCGACGTCGGCCTCCAGGGCCAGCGCGTACGGCGCGATGCGCTGGGGGGCCGGGATCTCCTCGACCACCAGTTCGGGACGCCACGGCATCGACAGCACCGCGGCGGCGGCGTCGTCGAAGAGCCGGGAAACGGGATGTCTGGTGGCGCCCACGGTGCCAGGCTAGCCAGCGGAGCCGACAACGCCGCCGGGGCGCGCCGGGTGCCGCGCCCCCCACGGACCGGACGTCAGCCGGCCGGCCGGTGGACGAGGCAGATCGAGTTGATGCAGTAGCGCTGGTCGGTGGGGGTGTCGTAGCCCTCGCCGGTGAACACGTGGCCCAGGTGGCTGTCGCAGGACGCGCAGCGCACCTCGACGCGGGGGCGTCCGGGCAGCGAGTGATCGGTGAGGTAGCGCACCCGGTCGGCGGCCGCGGGCGCGTAGAACGACGGCCAGCCGCAGTGCGACGCGAACTTCTCGGTGCTGGTGAACAGTTCGGCCCCGCAGGCCCGGCAGGCGTAGGTGCCGGGCTCGGAGAAGTGCTCGTACTCTCCGGTGCCGGGGCGTTCGGTGGCCCCCTCACGCAGCACCTGGTACTCGAACGGCGTCAGTCTGGCCCGCCACTCCTGGGGCGTCAGCCGTACCCGCGGGATGAAGTCGTCGGTCACGTCCCCATCCTGCCCGGCCCGAGCGGCCGACCCAAGGGCGGCCGCACCGGCAGCGTCCGGCCTGGGGTGCTTGGCCCGGTGGGACCCGATGCAGCAGACTGCCCGCATGGGGAACAACCGAACCAAGCACGCAGAATCGCCGTTGTCGGAGCTGCTTCGGGCGCCGCGGGGCTCCGTCGACCTCCGCGCGATCGACACCAACGACGCGCCCGGCTATCCGGGTGATGGCAAGGAGGACGCCGACGAGCAGCGGGAGAGCCTGGAGCCCGAGCTGGACGACCTGCAGGAGCGGCTCTACGCCCAGGGGAAGGTGAACCCCGAGACCGCGCCCCGCCTGCTGCTGATCCTGCAGGGGCTCGACACGTCGGGCAAGGGCGGCGCGATCCGGCACGCGGTCGGCATGGTCGACCCCCAGGGCATCAAGCTCACGGCCTTCAAGGCGCCCACGGAGGAAGAGCGGGCGCACCACTTCCTGTGGCGGATCGAGCGGGCGCTGCCGGGGGTCGGGATGATCGGCGTCTTCGACCGGTCGCACTACGAGGACGTCCTGATCGGGCGGGTCGAGAACCTCGCGCCGCCCGACGTGATCGAGCGGCGCTACGACGAGATCAACGCGTTCGAGGCGGGCCTCGTCGAGCAGGGGTACGTCCTCGTGAAGTGCCTGCTGCACATCTCGGCCGACGAGCAGAAGGCCCGGCTCCAGGAGCGGCTGGACAAACCCGACAAGCACTGGAAGTACAACCCCGGCGACCTGGGTACCCGAGCGAAGTGGGACGCCTACCTGGACGCGTTCAACGTCGCCCTCGAACGCTGCAACCCCGACAGCGCGCCGTGGTACGTGATCCCGGCGGACAAGAAGTGGTACCGGGACTGGGCCGTCACCGAACTGCTGCGCGAAAAGCTGGCCGCCCTGCGGCTGGAGTGGCCGAAGGCCGAGTTCGACGTCGAGGAGGAGAAGCGGAGGCTGGCCGAGACCTGAGCCGGAGCTGTCAGGCCGTCTCCCAGGCGAAGTCGTCGTCCTCGTCGAACACCGGGTCGAAGGCGGTGTGCCGCTGCTCGAAGTCGAGGAGGTCCATGGCGGCGAAGGCGTAGCGGGCGACCACCAGCTCGGTGACCTCCTGGCAGGGGCCGATCGGTTCGGACACGGCCACGGCCCCGCAGCGCAGCGCCTGCTCGGCCTGGGCATGGTAGGCGGCGTCCGAGGTGAGGAAGAACGACCCCACCGCGATGTGCCGGCGGCCCTGGGAGCGCAACCCCTGGATGGCCTGCGCGACCGAGGGGCCCGTGCCGTCGGCGACGGCGGTGAGGCAGGGCAGCCGGTGGTGCGTCGACCACTGGCGGGCCCGGCGGGCGAGGAGGGCCGATCCCCGCACGTCGCCACTGGACGCCGCGCTGAGGACGAGCCCGTCCAGTTCGAGGACCCGGGCGGCGGCGAGCGCGGCCCGCAGCCGCTCGTCGAGGATCGTGAGGAGGTTGAGTTCGGGGCCGACGGGGCGCGACGCGATGAAGTTCATGTCGCGGTGGCGCTCGCGCAGCGAGACGACCAGGTCGGTGATGGCGGTGTCGACCTCGACGGCGTGGGCCAACTCCAACGGGACGAACACGACCTCGGCCACACCGGCCGCGGCGAGCTCCTCGACGACCTGGCCGGGGGCGGGCGGGAACCGGTCGAGGAAGGCTGCGCGGACCGCGAGTTCGGGCCGCAGTTCCCTGAGCCCGGCGCACAGACAGTGCGTCACTTGGGCCACGCGGGGATCGCCGCTTCCAGGCGCGATCATGACCAGCGCGGGTGCGGACATGGCGCTCCTACCTTCCAAAGTCGCCTCGGATGTTCGGCGCCGTTGCCGCTTGTTATTGTGAATCCAATCCGTTACCAGCCCGTGATGCAAATCCTCAGCCCATAATCTGAGATTGCAGTCTCACTATCCAGACAAATCGGGTCCGAGGTGGCACCCGACGGCAAGCGGCCCCGGCGGCGGAGCGCGGCCTTTAGGCTCAGTCGCAGCGCGACTGGAAGGGTCCGACGTGAGCACGCAACGACAGATCTTGGTGGTGCTGGGGGCGTCCGGGAATCTCACGACCCGACTTCTGCTCCCGGGGCTCGGCATGCTGCTGGCCGGCGACACCGGTCGGCAGGTCGAGGTCTGGGGCGTCGGCCGCGAGCCGATCGCCCCGGGGGCCTGGGCGGCCAAGGTGGCCAACGCGCTCGTCCGCGGCGGCTGTAGCGAGGAGCGGGCCGCGGAGGTGGCGGGGGCCGCGCGCTACCTGACCCTCGACGTGACCGACCCCGACGACCTCCGCGGCCTGATCGCCGATCTCCCCGACCGGGACCACGCCGTGCTCTACTTCGCGCTTCCCCCGCGGGTCACCGAGGCCGTCTGCCAGCGGCTCAGCGAGATCGACGCCGCGGACGGCCTCGGGGGGCTCCGCCTCGCGCTCGAGAAGCCCTTTGGCGAGAACCTCGCCGACGCCCGCTCCCTGAACGCACTGGTCTCGGGTTTCCGCAGCGACGAGCAGGTCTTCAGGGTCGACCACTTCCTCGGCGACTCCCAGGTGCTGAACCTGCTGGCGCTGCGCTTCGCCAACCGCCTGTTCGAGCCGATCTGGACCGCGGCCCACGTCGAACGCATCGACATCGTCGCCGACGAGACGATCGCGCTGGAGGGGCGGGCCGGCTACTACGACGGCGCCGGTGCTCTGGTGGCCATGCTGCAGAGCCACCTGCTGCTGGTCCTGGCCCTCGTGACCATGGAGGAGCCCGCTCAACTCGAACCGAGGATCGTGCACGACCTGATGCTGCACGTGCTGAGCGTGACGCGCGTGCGGGACGACGACCCGGTGCGGTCGTCGCGTCGCGCCCGCTACACGGCCGGTACCAGCAACGGACGCCCCGTCCCCAGTTACGCCGAGGAGGAAGGGGTGGACCCGGCGCGGCAGACGGAGACCCTGGCCGAACTCGACCTGACGATCGCCAGTCGGCGGTGGTCCGGGGTCCCCATCCGACTCCGCAGCGGCAAGGCGCTCGCCGGCGAGGTGCGGCAGGTGGTCCTGACCCTCAAGCCGGTGGAGTTCGCTCCCCACGGGATGGGGGGCTACCCGCCCGCGAACGTGCTGACCATCGACCTCACCCCCGACGAGATCAGCGTGCAGATCGTGACGAACCAGGGCGGCGGGCACTTCCGGCTCGGCACGGTCGAGTTGCAGGCGGCGGTGGGGGAGAGGGCCCTGGCGCCCTATTCCGAGGTGCTGGCGGCGATCCTGGACGACAATCCGCTCATCTCGGTCCGCGGGGACCTGGCCGAGGAGTGCTGGCGGATCTGCGACCCCGTCCTGGAGGCCTGGCGGGACCATCGGGTGCCGCTGGACGAGTACCCGGCCGGCGGTGACGGCCCCGAGGGGTGGCCGCGGTAGGCCGGACGCCGCCGGCCGGCCCGCCTACTGCCCGGGTTCCCGGTCAGCCAGCCGACGCTTCCTGCAGCATCAGCGGAAAGGCGTCGCGGCTACTAGGTGGCCAAGGAACAGGTCGAGTTGGTGGGCGAATGCGAGTCGAGGCCGTTGCCGCGGGCCGGGTTCGGGGACGGGGTCAGCGGGGGGCCGGCGAGGAAGCGAACGATGTAGGGCACGGGGTGATGGTGAGTTCGAACATGAGGCGATGGTTGAGTTGACGCTGGACGCCTGACCCATCCCTGCCTCGTCGTCACTGGCGGCGTCCGCGACACCGCCCCCGAGTCCTCCGGGGGCCGACACAGCTGCCACCACCCCCACGCCGCTGCCACGATCGCGGCAGCCCCGACACAATCACGGCAGCCCCGACACAATCACTCTCCGGCACGCGGCCACCAAGGTCGACCGAGCCGTCGCCTCGTTGCCCAAGTGGGCGCGACCTACCCCAGCCCCCTCGCTCCCCGCGACACCAGCAGCGTCGCTGGGCGGCCCCGTGGCGACGAAGCACCGGCCGGTTGCGCGTCGCGTCCACGGAGTGTCTGTACCGTCGGTCCGGCACCAGCGCATCACGGCCCACTCCCGGCCCCGTCGCGGCTTGCTCTAGCCTGTTGGCCACCAGCCTCCCGCTTCGGCGCGCGACTCATCCGAGTGCGCGCTGAAGGTCGCGGCTTCTTGGGCAGAGCCGGCGCTCTCGACTTCGGCGGCCTCGTGTTTGTCGGAGAGTCCAGGGCCAGGGAGTCAGGTTCACCAGTCACTGACACGGTGGGGTATCCCGCTGTCGGTGCATCGTGCGAGAGTGGCCACATGAGGACGCGACCGCGCGAGGGGCTCACCCAATAGTGCCGCGCCGGTCTCGCCCATCGCCGTCGTCTTCGCGCGGATCGGCAGCGCACCCGCCGCGAGCTCCGCGCCGAGGCCTCCCGCTGGAACGCCGGCGGCCAGTCCTGACCGCGCGAGGGGTGGCTACGCTGACCGCGGAGGGGGTCGTCCTCCGGGACGGAGCGATCGTGGGAGAGCACAGCGCCACGGACTGGCGCGACGTCTACGACAACCTCAAGGGCCCGGTGGCCGTGGGAGTGGTCGTGGCGGCGCTGGCGGCGGGCCTGGTCGGCTGGCGGCTGACCGATCCCACGCTCGACTGGGCTGATCTCGTCTACTCCACGTTGGCGCTGTTCGCCATCAGTTTCTCGCACCCGGGACCGGTGCATCCGCTGCTGAACGTGGCGCGGTTCCTGGCCGTGGCGGTGGTCTACTGGGCAGCCGTGAGCGTGGCGTACCGCGTCATCAGCCGGCGGTCGCCGACGCGACGGGCTGCCCGGTTGAAGCGTCACGTGGTGGTGGTCGGCGACTCGGTGGAGGCGCGCACCATCGCGACGAAGTACCGAGCCGCGGGCCACGAGGTCGCGGTGGTGGGGGCTCTGGCCGCCGAGGACGCCGACCAGCTGACCCGACACTCGGTGGCCGTTGTGCCGTCGGCGTCCGACAAGGAACTGCGGGCCATCCTGAACCACGCCGACCGGGTCGTTGTGGTCGGCGGCGCCGAGGCGAGGGCCGCCGAACTCGCCGAACGGGTCGAGCGGATCAGGGGCACCTGCACGCACCCGCCGGCCGCGACCGTGCTGTTCGACCATCGCGAGTTCGCCGCCCAGTGGGCTCGTAGCCACCACCAGGTGACGCTGTGCCGGTCCACCCAGCTGGCGATCGCGCTCCTGCGCTCGCACCCCCCGTTCCAGGAGGACGCCATGGTGCCGCCGCCGATCGTCATCGGCGAGGGGGAGACCGCGGCGGAGATCGCGCGTCGCGTCGTGATCGGCTGGCAGCAGCCCGGCGAGCGCATCACGGTGCACTGCCTCGGCCGGGACGCCGCGTGGGCGGACGCCGCGCGCGCCAGCCTGCACCACCGTGCCGGCCTGGACCACCGTGCCGATCTGAGGTTCGTGCAGGTTCCCCCTACGCGGGCGCCGCGACGGAGGCGGTCAAGACCGTCGTCGCCGGCTGGCGGCCTCCAGAGCCTCCCGATCGCTTCACGGTGGCGGGTCCGACGGTGTACGTGACGTACCCCGACGTCGCCGTGACGGTGGCCGTCACCAGCGCGGTCGCCGAGGCTGTCGAGAACGCCCGGGTCATCGGCCTGGTCGACAACGACGGCACCTGGCTGGACACCGTCACCCCGTCGGCGGCTCGGTTGGTGTCTCGCCGTGCGCTGTTGGCCGAGCCGGCGACGCTGGAGTTGGATCCGCGCCGCCTGCTGGCCGCTGAGATCGTCGCGGACGCCGCCCGTTGGCCCGGTGACGTTCCCGGCGCCCTCGGCCGGGTGCGCCGGGGAGCCCCGCAGACGGCCGCGCTCGAGGAGCAGGACGCCTCCGTGCGGGCGGCAGTGCAGGCGGTGGCCGAGAACGCGGAGAAGATCCTGGCCGCGGGCGGCGTCCGGCTCGAACAACGAGGCTGGGCGGCCGACCCGGTCGTGCTCCTGGCCCCGCACCAACTCGCTGCCGTGGAGCGGGCCCTGGCGTCGGCACTCGGCGTCGCCGGTGCCGACACCGACCGGGAGGCCCGGCTCCGGCGGCTGGAGTTGGCGGCCCGGCTGCCCGTCCTGGCCGCGCGGGCGGGGTGGACGCCCACGTCGGCCGAAGGCTCCGTGCCGGTCCTCACGACCGAGGACCTGCAGCAGTTGGCGGTGCTGGCGCACGGTGGCTACCAGGTGGTGTCGCGGGCGACCGACAACGCGACCGAATCGGTGAACTTCGGCAGGGAGTGGGCCGAACTCAGCGAGGTGGACCAGCGCTCCAACATCGCCCAGGTGGCCGACATTCCGGTCAAACTCGCGACCCTCGGGCTCACGTGGCGGCCCGCCGAGTTGCCGACGGTGGTGGCGTTCACCCCCGACCAGGTGGACTGGCTCGCCGAGATCGAGCACCGGCGGTGGGCGTACTTCCAGTACCGCAACGGACGCCCCGGGCACGAGTGGAACGTCCCTTGGTCGGAGTTGGGGGTCCGGCAGGAGTACGACCGCAGCGCTGTCCGGTTGATCCCGGCGCTGCTCGCCTCGGTGGGTCTGGAGATCGTTCCCCTCGGCTGAGCGGCGCTCACCGCGTCCAGTTAACCCGTCCGCGCCTCACCCGCGGGGCCACCTCAGCGCGAGCCGCGGCCGACCAGGACGCGCGCAGCGCGGGCCAGGGCGTCCGCGTGGGTGCCGCCCTCCGGGCGGAGCGACTGCAGCCGCCGGACGGCCTCCCGGTGGGCGGACTCGTCGCCGGTCACGCGCGCCCGGACCGCGGCGAACAGGCCCAACGCGGCCCGTGTCTCCACCGAACTCCGGCCGGGGTCGAGGGCGGTGCGGAGGGCGGCCAGGGCGTCCAACTGCTCGGTCGGGGTGAACGGCGCGTCGGCGAAGTCCTCGTCCAGGTCGTCCAGGGTGGCGATCCACTGTGCGGTGGAGTCGTCGTCCGACGGCAGCAGTTCGGTTTCGTTCTCCACGGCGAGGTCGTGGAGCAACTGCCACAGCGAGGGCGCGACCGGGCTCCAGTCGGGACGGTGCTCGCGGCGTCGGAGCAGGTCGACGAGGCGCAGGAGCGGCGCGACCCGTCCGAATCGTCTGCTGACCTCGGCGGCGGCCAGGATCGCCAGACCGAGCACGGCCTGGATCGTCTCGGCGCCCTCGGGGGTCGGGAGGTGGGTGTCGTCCAGCCAGGTGGCCGCGTGGTCGATCCAGCCGGTCGGATCGGACGAAGCGGAGGGGGTGTGCTCGTCCGACGGCTGCGGCCAGCGCGCCCACTCGAACACGAACGAGCCTCCGCTGTGCAAGAGCACGTCGGCGCCCAGGATCGCCGGCGCGCGCGGGTCGCTCACGGCCGGAACGCCGTACTGGGCGGCGGAGGCGTGCTGCTGGCACGCCTGCAGGAGGCCGGCGTACTGCACGCGGGCGAGGAGGCGCTCTTCGGCGACGGTCAGATCGTCCGGGACCAGCACCGAGAGCGTGTCGAGGTGGCTGATGACCTCCTCGAAGACGGGGACCAGGGTCGCGGCGAGCGCGGCGTCCTCGGGGGTGTCCACCTCCTCCGACATCTGGGAACCGACGATGGCTCCCATCAGGCGCACGGCGAGCGACCAGAGCCGAAGGGCGTCCGGCTCGCCGGACAGTTGCCCGAAGAGCACCCGCGCTCGGTCGACGAGCGACCGCAGGACGCCCCGGCTCACCTGCTCGCCGAGCGCGTGGCGGATCGCTGCGCGAGCGAGGGCGGAGGTGAGGTCGCGGGCGTCGGATTGCGGTCCCGCCGGCAGGTCGGCTCCGTCGGCCGCAGCCAGCCACGCGCCGGCGAGAGCGAGTTCGTCCGCCGTCACCACCCCGGTCCCTGTCGCGGTGCGCTGCGCCGCCCGAATCATGGCCCACGTGGCCGTGAGGTTGCCGCGCGCCACGTGCTGTCCCTCCTCGGGCCATTCGAGGAAGTCGGCGGGGGCGTCCGCCAGTGTCGCTCTGGGCGGGACATCGGACACCGCTCGGACCCACTCGGCTGCCGAAGCCAGCAGATGGGGCGCCTGGCCGTACCGCAGGGCGGCGGTGGCGTGCAGCCCTCGCAGCGTCGCCTCGGAGACGCCCGCCTTGGTGACGCCGCCGGCCCCCCGCTCGAGGAGGTCGAGGATCTGGTCGAGCAGGGCGGACCGGCGCGTCGCCGGTGAGCTGGGCACCAGGCCGGTGAGCAGACCGCCGGCGAGCGTGAGCTGCCGCTCGGCGGTGTCGGCGGCGGCGCAGAGCTCGGCCACGGCCGCCTCCACGTCGGGTGCGCCCACCAACGCGATGAGGCCCGCCGCCGCCCCGCGGTCGGTGCACAGGGCGGGGTCGGCCAACGCGACGACGAAGTCGCGGTGGGCGCCGACCAGGAGGAGTTGCCGCAGCAACTCCCCCTCGCGGACCGCGTCGTCGACGGGCAGGTCGATCAGGTGCCGGATGAGCCGAACCCGTCCGCCCAGAACGGCGTCGCCCCCGACCTCCTCGCCGGCCTGTCGCACGAACCGACGCAGCGCCACCGCGGTGGCGTGATCGGCGGCGCTCCAGTCGCGGCCCGGACGGAGCGCGCCACCCAGGGCGCTCCGCAGCAGGGACAGTTGCAGGGGGGAGGTGCCGCGCTCGCCCAGAGCGCAGAGGGCGAGCATGTCCTCGTCGCGCAACGGCGTCTCGGAGACGGCGAGGGCGAGGATCACGGGGGCCACGTCCTCGACATCGACCAGTTCGAGCACCCGCTCGAGGTGCTCGGTGCGAAGGCCGTCCAGCGTCGGCGGCAGGCGCCGGGCCACGCCGTTCAGCAGGTCGCGCAGCCGGCGCTCGGGGTCGGCGGTGTCGCCCGGCTCCAACTGGCGGTAGGAGTCGGCCATGAGCGTGAGCATCAGGTCGGTGGCCAGCGCCAGCCAGCCGGGCTGTCGGTTGCCGCGAACCAACGCCGACACCAACTCGGGGGTCAGGGTCTTGTGGGCGGCTTCGGTCCGTCGGGTGACGAGTTCCCTCGCGGCCCCGACCGACAGGGGTTCGAGCCGGATCCACCGGGTGCGCGGGCGGGCCTCCAGCATCAGTTCGACGAGTGAGTCCCCGCGGACCCCCAGGAAGAAGACCACCCGGTCGTTGAGGGCGTGGGGTAACCAGGTCAGGTCGGGCAGTGGCTGGGACTGCTCCAGACGGTCGAGCCCGTCGACGATGACGACGACCCGCTCGCCCGGCCGGTAGGAGTTCAGGAGGTACAGCCAGGCGGACAGGACGTCGGCCACCGACAGGTCCGCGGGGCTCCGGCGCCCGAGCACCTCCGTGGCCAGATCGGGCCGCAACTGCGCCATGAGCAGCAGCAGGACGACCTCGAGCCGTTTGCTGAGTTCGGTGATCCCGACCTGCACCGTCGCGCGGCGCGCCGTGATCCCGGCCCACTCGTGGAGGGTGTCGGCCTTGATGCGTTCGACCTCGGCCAGGAAGGCGCTGACACCGGCACCGTCCTCGCCGGTGACGACGATGGTGTCGGCGCCGGAGCTCCGTCGGCGGTCCCAGAGCGGGTGTTTCGGGTCGTCGCCGATCAACGACGAGGGACGGAGGAAGCCGAGTTCGCGGGTGACCTCGGCCAGCGGAAGCTCGCGGCCGATCAGCGCTCCCCGCGCGGTTTCGGCGACGACTCGCTGGGCGTCGAGTTCGACATCGAACCACCGGCGGCCGGCGAGCCTGGTCAGCACCCGGTCCAGTTGGCCCAGAACGGCGTCGACGGCGACCGCGACGAACTCCTCGGACGCCAGGCACTCGTGCACGGCGTCCCAGTGCGCCTCGTACGACCGCACGTCACATCCAAGGTCCCGCAGGTGCCCGGCCAGGGCCTCGACGCGGCGGGCCTCCTCCGGTGTCGAGCGGGCCGGCGCGGCGGCGTCCGGCGGGGTCGGGACGCCGACTGCGCGGCGCAGGATGACCGGGGGGACACCGTCGGCGCGGGCCGCCTCGGCGGCGGTCAGCAATTCGATGGCCGTCACCGACAGCGGTTGGTCGATGCCGTGCGTGGCGGCCAGAGGCTGGAGTCCCTGGCGCGCGGTATACGGGACGATCCAGCCGTACCGCTCACCCAGGAGGCCGAGGAACAGCGGGCGGCAACGACGCACCTCGTCCGTACAGGTCAGCAGGATCTGGCGCTCCCGGGACTCGGCGCTGTCGGACTCATCGGTGTGGATGCCCCAGCGCAGGTCGACGGGGTAGATCGTGGTGCGCCACTCGCCCCGCGCACGCAGGCGGGCGTTGACCTCGGGGACGACCACGTTGTTGAGGAGGTCGCGTTCCCGGTCCATGTCCCGGAACGTCGACGCGATGAACAGCGGCAGGCGACGGGCCTTGGTGGGGTCGAGCCCCGAGAAGGACGAGAACCCCGGTGATCCGTCCTGCCCCGCCATGTGGCCTCCTTCGGTCTGATGGCGCGGCGCCATGGCCCGTCCCAGTTGAGAGCCCGCGGCAGCCCTCGTGGCCCAGTGGCGTCCGGGGGCGGCGTGGGGGCCGCATCGCTCATTGAACAGGTCGTGTCGACTGTCGGTGTTCGGTCTCATCCGTGCCCGACCGGCTGGCCGCTTCGGGGTGACAGCCGGTCCGAACCGTCGCCCCGAGACGCTGGGACGATCCCGGACAGTTAGTGGACATCCTCGCCACGAAGGACTGGACGCGACCGGGGCCGCGCTCGGTCGTTGCTAGGGTGCTCGCGGCCCACCAGCCCGAACGTGACGTTCCGGCACCGGGTGCGGCCCATGGTGGGGGGGACCAAGGTGAACACGGCGTGGTGTCGTTCGTGCGGTGCGCCGCAGCCGACGCAGGCGGGGCCCTGCGCCGCGTGCGGAGTCGACCTGTCGGTCGAGGCGCCACCCGACTGGCCCATCGGGCTGGTGTACGAAGCCCGGGGCACCCTCGGGTTGCTGAAGAAGTACGGCGTCTGCGTCGGGTTCGACGGCGACTCGCTCCTAGATGAGTAAGTCCAAGGGTTCGCGGCGTGGCCGCTGTTAATCCTGGGCGAGGGTCTCCAGCATCGGAGTTGCGACCCAACTTCGAACCGGGAGGTTCTCGTGGACTCCGATCTGGAAACCCTCGCCACCGCACTGTA
>JAAYTZ010000114.1 GCA_012517965.1 Propionibacterium sp.
GGCCTGCACGACGCCCACCAGCGTCGTCTTGCTCACCACCGCCAACGGCGGAACAATCAAGTCCACAACCATCGTCCAGACCCGCCAGGGGTGGACTGATCAAAGCCGCCAAATGCGACATTTGAGCTGAAACAGGTCAGGGGTGGGGCGGGGAGCGGCAAGACGGTGCTGGCGATGCAGCAGGCGCGGGAGTTGGCGTCCGGGCAGTTGCTGGGGCAGAAGAAGCGGGTGGCGGTCGTGTGTTACTCGTACGGGTTGGCGACCTATCTGCGTCGGTCGCTGCTGGTGGGGTCGGCGTCCAAGCGGCCGGCGTTCGTGGGTACGTTCGAGGATCTTGGACGCCGCTGGGGCATCACCGAGTTCGGCACCCGGGACGATTCGGCGTTCTGGGAGGTGGAGTTGCCCCGCCTGATGGCGGAGCGGGCCGCGGGGCTGTCGCAGGACGAGCGGTTCGACGCGATCATCGTCGATGAGGCGCAGGACTTCGCCGACGATTGGTGGTTGCCGTTGCTGGGGGGCCTGCGCGATGAGGAGGCGGGCGGGTTGTTCGCCTATTCCGATGAGCGGCAGCGGGTGTTCGCCCGGTTCGGACGTCCGCCGGTGCAGTTGGTGCCGCTGGTGTTGGACCACAACCTGCGCAACACCCGCCAGATCGCGGCCACGTTCGTGCCGTTGGCTCCGACCGGGATGGAGTTGCGCGGCGGCGACGGGCCGGAGGTGTCGTTCGTCGCCGCCGAGGCGGCGTCCGCCCTGGAGGTGGCCGACGAGCAGGTCGAGGTGTTGTTCGAGGAGGGGTGGAGCGCCGGTGACATCGCCTTGATCACGTTGGGCCAGCGTCATCCGGTGCAGACCGAGCGGCAGGCCGCGTTGGGTCAGCAGGGCTACTGGGATCTGTTCTGGGACACCGAGGACATCTTCTACGGCCACGTGCTGGGGTTCAAAGGCATGGAACGCCGCGCGGTGGTGTTGTGCGTCAACGAGGACGGCAGCCGCGACCGGGCGTCCGAGCGGCTGTATGTCGGCCTGTCCCGGGCCACCGACCGGCTGATCGTGGTCGGTGACCCGGACGCCGTCCGGCGCATGGGCGGCCCCGACGTCTGCCGACGCCTCGGCCTGTGACACCGGGACGCCGCGGCGCTCAGCGGCGAAGGATGGGGGGGTGGAGGGTGCGGGCTGGGCCGGCCCGGTAGACCTTGGCGGGGTTGCCGCGTCCGCGGATCACCTCGCCGGTCTCCTCGACGAACCCGTCGGCGCCGAGGATCTTGCGCTGGAAGTTGCGGGGGTCGAGCTGGGTGTCCCAGACGGCTTCGTAGACGCGGCGCAGGTCGGGCAGCGTGAAGGTGGGTTCGCAGAACGCGGTGGCGATGGTGGTGTACTCCAGCTTGGCGCGGGCTCGTTCGAGGCCGTCGCGGAGGATCTGGGTGTGGTCGAACGCCAGGTGCCGGTCGAGGGCGTCGCCGACGGGCACCCACTCGGCCAGGTCGGCGTCCGTGCCGGGGGTTGGGTCGGGCAGGTCGGCGCCGAGGGCCAGCCAGGCGATGGACACCACCCGTTCGGGGCGGGGGTCGCGGCCGGGGTCGCCGTAGGCGCGGAGTTGTTCGAGCCGGACGGCATCCGCGCCGAGGCCGGCCTCCTCGCCGAGTTCGCGGTAGGCGGCTTCCTCGAGGGATTCGTCGACGTGGACGAACCCGCCCGGTAGCGCCCACCGTCCGGTGAACACCGAACTTGACCGGCGGATCAGCAGCACGCACAGCCGCCCTTGCCGCAGGGTGAGCGCCACGATGTCGGCGGTGACGGCGAACACCGGGAAGCGGGACTGGAAGACCATGCCCTCATGTTACATGTGACTTTGACATGCATCGAGGGATCGTCCTACCCTATACACGTAATAGTGACATGTTAGAGGGGGGATGGGTCGTGCGGTTGACGAGCATTCAGAAGGATCGGGCGGGCGGCGTCCTGCTGGGGCAGGCGATCGGGGACGCGTTGGGCGTGCCGTACGAGTTCGGGCCGCGGATCGCGGCGGGTGAGGCGGCGATGATCGGCGGCGGCTTGGGGCCGTACGCTCCCGGTGAGTGGTCCGACGACACCCAGATGGCGATCTGCATCGCGGAGGCGACGGCGTCCGGCGGGTTCACCGGCGACGAGACGCTGGCCGCGATCGCTCGCGCGTTCGTGGACTGGAGGCAGCACGGCGCCTCGGACATCGGCGCGCAGACCGCCTCGGTGTTGGGCCGCGCGGACGCCGCCGGTGACCCGCTGGCGGCCATGCGGGCGGCGTCGGAGCAGGCCGCCGCCGCCGATAGGGCCGGTAACGGGGCGTTGATGCGGACCAGCGTCGTCGGGTTGGTGGCCCTCGACGATCCGGAGCGGACCGCGGTGGCGGCGTCCGCGATCGCGGCCCTGACCCACGCCCACCCCTTGTGCGTGGAGTCGGCGGTGTTGTGGTCGGAGGCGGTGCGGGTCGCCGTGCTGGAGGGGCGCCTGGACGTGCGCGGCGGCGTCCGGCTGCTGCCCGAGGGCCGGCGCGGGCAGTGGCTGGCCTGGATCGAGCAGGCCGAAACCGAGCCGCCGGCGTCCTTCGACCGCAACGGGTTCACGGTGACCGCGTTGCAGGCGGCCTGGTCGGCGATCCACGCCACCCGGCACCTCGACGGGCCGGACCAGGTGGCCGCGGCCCTCCAGGCCGCGATCGCGATCGGGCACGACACCGACACCGTCGCCGCGATCGCCGGCGGTCTGCTGGGCGCCCGGTACGGGACCTCCGGGCTGCCGACGGACCTGGCGCGCCGGGTCCACGGCTGGCCCAACCTCCGCGGCCGCGACCTCGTCGCGCTCGGACTGGCCACCGCCACCCGCGGCGTCGAGGCCCCCGAGCCGGCTCCCAGCGCAGCGGCCACGCGGCCGGCGTCCGAGAACGAGGTGAGCACCACGACGTGGCTGTCCTGATCTGCGGAGACGACGCGACGGGTGGCCTCGATTCCGTCCATGACGGGCATCGACAGGTCCATGAGCACGACGTCGGGACGCAGTCGCGCCGCGAGTTCGACGGCTTCCGCTCCGTCGCGCGCCTGTCCGACGACCTTCAGGTCGGGTGTGGCGCCCAGCAGTGCGGCGAGCCCGGAACGGACCATGGCGTGGTCGTCGACGATGAGGACGGTGATCCTCGCCGGTGACGTGGGCGGCGTCGCCGGCGGGGTCGGTGGTGAGGTGGTCATGAATCCCTCCTGGGGAGCGAGAGTCGCCAGTGAGTGCCGCGGCCCGGGGCCGAGGCAAGGTCGAGGGCGGCTCCCGCCGCGGCGGCGAGGTCGCCCAGGACGCGGACGCCGAAGTGCCCGTCGGACGGCTGGGTGAGGACGTTGGTCGCGTCGAAACCCGGCCCGTCGTCGGCGATGTCGAGGACCACGGTCGCGCCCTCCTCCCGGAGCGAGATCGTGACTGCGGCCTGCGGCGCATGGGTGGCGGCGTTGCGCAGGCACTCCTGGACGACGCGGTGGACGAGCCGCTGCTCCGCCTCGTTCAGGGATTCGGCGACCCCGGCGGCGAGGTCGACCGACACCCGCAGGCCGCGGGCGGTGGCCTGCCCGGCGAGGTCGTTCACGGCTGCGGCGAGCCCGGCGGTGGACAGGCTCGGCGGGTAGATGTCCACCAGCAGGGAGCGGAGCCCGCCGATGCTGCTGCGGACCGCCGCAGCGGCGCGACGCAGGTCGGCGGCCAGGGAGTCGTCGCCGAGCCCTTCGGCCCGCGCTCCCGCTCCGGCCACGATGAAGGCCGCTCCGGCGAGATCCTGCACCGGGCCGTCGTGGAGGGTCCCGGCGATGCGCCTGCGTTCGTCCGCGGACGCCTCCACGGCGCGGACGAGCAGCGCCTCGCGCTGTTCCTGAGCCACCCGGAGCCGATGGAACACGCGCCACAGGATCGGGACGGTGAGACCGAAGAGCACGAGCAGGCTGGTGACCATCACCCCGGCCAGGCCGCGCAGGAGCTGGCCCGCCCGCTCGCGCACCGGCTCGTAGGCGGTGTAGATCTCGAAGAGCAGTTGGGTGCCGTTCGGCGTCCAGACCGGTCGGTACACCTCGAGGAGCCTGTCCTGGTCGCGTTCGAAGATGTTCTCGCTACGACTGAGGTCGGACACCTCGGCGCGGACGCTCGGGCTGCGCAGCGCCTCCAGCTGTTGATCGTCGAGCGGGAACGTCTGGCCGATCAGTTCTGGTTCGTCGGCGTAGACGACCCGGCCCTCGGTCGACCAGAGCTTGACCCGCACCACATTGGTGCTGAGAACCCGGGCGCGGACGAGGGCGTCGAAGTCCGCGACGGCGGTCACTTCACCGGCCGCCAAGTCCTCGGTGAGGGCGGGCTGGACGAGGGCCTCGGCCAGGACGTCGGCGGTCCCTGCGGCATCATTGACCGCTTCGCGCTCGGCCAGGTGGCTGGCGGCGTAGATGCTCCCGATCCCCACCAGCATCAGGACCCCCAGCGCCCCGAGCACCAGGCGCCAGACGATCCGGCGAAGGTCCAACGGGTCGGGCTCCGGGGCGGCACCCCCGTCCCCGGAGACCCGCACCCAGGCGGGCGAACTCCCGGCCGCAGGCTGGGCCGGGAGTTCGTCGGCGGGGTGGGTGTGGGGCATCAGTCGTCCGAACCGTGTCCGCCGCGGTCATCGGGATCGGAGTCGTCCGAACCGGAGCGCAGGCCGCCCTTGTCGTCACGGGGTGACGAGGTGCTGGTCGGGGTGGATGACGCGGTCGGCGAGGCGTCCCGGTCGTCGCCCGGCTCGACGCGGCTGTCGCGGGGTCGGTCGCCGCCGTTGTCGTCACGGGGTGACGAGGTGCTGGTCGGGGTGCCGGTCGCCGAGGAGTCGTCGGCGGGCAGGACCTGGGCGCTGGCGGGGACGCGGACCGGTACCGATTGGGAGAACGTGGTGTTGCCCAGGAGTCCGATCGTGGCCGGCAGGAGAGCGGTGATGATGGCGCCGATGGCGAGTGCGATGCGCATGGTGGTGGTCCTTCTGGGAGTCAGTGTGTCAGTGGGGTGGTCGGCTGACCAGCGTCAGCTTCCCTGGGGTGTGGAGCGGGGTGGCTCACACCTCAAGGTTGCTGGCGCCCAGGTTCACCGCACCATCGGGCGATGGTCGTACGACTTCGCCGGTGGGACCGCCACCACCACGCAGCGGCCACGCGCCTCGTCACGTGGCCTTGATCAGCACCTCGGGCCAGCCGGCGACGTGTTCTCCCTGGTCGGTGTGTGGCCGACCAGGGCGTCCGCTGGGAGGGGGAGGCCTCCGCGGACACCGGGCGGGCACGAATACCAGTTGACGGCTCGCGAACGCGGTCGTGGCAGACTGACCGACGTCTACGCGCCTTCGAGCCAGTTGGGCCTGCTCACGTACCCCAGGCGTGTGTTCCCGTTCGGCATAATGAGCGGGTGCCAACCCCGGACCGGATGCAGCGAAGGGCGTCCAGGTGGGCGACCTGACCTGGAGTTGGGACTACTTCTTCGTGCCGCAGAACCAGCCGACCCCCGCGGGCACCGGCTTCGGCACTTTCTCGGCGATCCATGTCGGTGTCCTTGCCTTGCTCGCCGTCGGTATCGCAGCACTCGCACTGGGCTACCGCCGGGCCGACCCTGAGGGTCGGAGGCGTCTGCGGCTGTGGGTCGGCTGGTCGGTGCTGATGCTGGAGGTGCTGCGGCAACTGGCTTACGTGGTGACCGGCACGTACTCCCCGGAGATCCTGCCCTTGCACATCTGTGCGATCGCGACCTTCGCCGTCTTCATCGACGCGCTGTGGCCCAACCGCTGGACCGGCGACTTCCTGTACGCGATGGGCTGGTGGGGTGCCTTGGCCGCCAACCTGTTCCCCGACTGGGCCAACCGGCCCATCTTGAACGTTTTCACGTGGCAGAGCTTCACGATCCACGGCCTCATCGTCGGCTATGTGCTGATGCGGTTGGTCGCCGGGGACCTGGTCCCCGACGCCGGCAACCTGGCGCGAGTGGCCCTCGTAGTGGTGGTGTTCGGCACCGTGGCCTTCCTCGCCAATGCGGTGTGGGGCACGAACTTCTGGTTCCTCAATGTGGGAGCGGCAGGTTCCCCGCTGGAGGGCATCCAGGTGCTGGCCGGCTCTCTCTACGTGCCGGTCCTGATCGTCGCGGTCGTGATCCTGTGGGCGGTGCTGTACCTGCCGTGGGTGGTCCGCGCCCGACGCTCACCAGCAGCGCCCGTCGTGAGGGCGCTGTAGGAGCTTCGCCCTGCGGGGGATCGCCCGCGACCGCGCACCGGTCTGCCGCGGCCTCGACGGGTTGGGGTGCTCGGACCTGACCTCGCGGTCGCAGGATTCATCGACCATCTCGATGGGACGACCTGCACCACTTCGCCGCCACCATGGCCGCCATCTCCTGGGCGGCCTGTCTGCGTTCCGATGACGCCTTACGAGGTCATCAGCTTGGGATTGGTCTCTCGAGGGATTGACTACGCGGCGACGCCGGCGCGCGGGGCGTCCATGGACGATTTGGATCCCTCCGAGTTGAGCCGTTACCGAGGGCTGTGCGCCCGCACCTCCGGACAGGAAGCGTTGGCTCGACTGTCCGACAGCGACATCTGCAAGGCGCTGGGACTGCTGTCTCCTGACGGCGCCGTGGCGTTGGGCGCCATCCTCCTCTTTGGATCCGAGGCGGCTCTGGACCGGTGGGTCCCCACTGCGGAGTTCCTGTTCCAGGACCTGCGTGAGGGTCCTGCCCAGGTCACGGTTCGTCTCCGCGCACCCCTGATCCGAGTGGCTGAGGAGATCGCCGCGCTGCTCGACCTTCGCAACTCCACTACCGAACTCATGGTGGGAATCCATCGCGTCGACATCGACCTGCTGCCGGAGAAGACGAGGCGGGAGGCGATCGCGAACGCCCTGGTCCACCGCGACTACGCCGCCTTGGGGCCCACCACCGTGCAAATCACCGACACGCACTTGGTGGTGAGCAACCCCGGCGGCTTCCCGCCCGGCATCACCGTGGAGAACGTGCTCGACCAGAGCAGACCACGCAGCCCGCTGATCGCCGACGCCTTCCGGCGGGCAGGCCTCGTGGAACGCCGAGGCAAGGGCGTCAACGAGATGTTCGAAGCTCAACTGCGTGCTGGCCGAGACGTTCCCGACTACGGCGCCACGAATCTGGATTCCGTCTCCGTCACGATCCCGCTCGGCACCTCCGATCTCGATCTGGTGCGCTTCGTCCTCACCTTCGAGGACGCGCGCCAACGCGCCTTGACCCTCGACGAGTTGAGGATCCTCCGCGAACTGAAGACATCGGGGTCGGCGACCGTTTCGGAACTGGCCGAGTCGTTGCCGCTGCCCCAGTCCACCACACGCACCGTGACGGCGCGCCTCCTCGAGTTGGGGGTCATCGAGGCGCGCGGCAACGGCCGCAATCGACGCTTCCACCTGACTGCACGGTTCTACGACATGGCGCAGGATCGAGGCGCCTACGTTCGGGTACGCGCACTCGACCCCCTCCAACAAGAGCAGATGGTGCTCCAGTACGTCCGCAGCTTCGGCAGCATCGCCCGAGCGCAGGCCGCCGCCCTCTGCCAGGTCACCCCTGCCGAAGCCCGTTCACTCCTGCGCCGCATGACCCAGGCAGGAACCCTCCGCATGATGGGCGAGCGACGCACGGCCGCCTACGTGTTGAACCAGAACTGATCGCTACCACCCGCGGCACTGGTCGGCGGGCACGATCAGCGCCTCCACGTCGGAGGCCTTGAGCCGCAGCACTTACCCACCGATGACGTAGCAGGGCAGCTCGCCGATACACCGGCAATCGGACGCCCCACGTTCCGACCGGCGGTTTGTTGACACCCATGGGCACTACGGTGCCGTCCACCGCTGACGCCAGCGGCGAGCCGGCGTCCACGCCTCAGTCAATGATGGCGCGGCGCGGACGGTACTCGGAGGCGGCCGGGAGTTGGGGTGCGGCGGGCCCGAGGGCGCGCCGGGGGAGCGGCGCCTCGATTCCGTCAACCACCGGCCTTGGGCGACCACTCCGTCGCGCCCGGGCAGCCGCCGGCTTCGCCACCGGAGCGGCGTCGGATCGGCCTGCTGGGTTAGCGAGCACGTGCTGGCGGGCGGATTCCAAGGCCTTCTTCTCGATCTGACGGACCCGCTCTCGGGTGACCCCGCGCCGGAGGCCGATCACCTCGAGGGTCTCGGGCTCTCCGGTCACGAAGCCGTACCGGCAGCGCAGGACGAATCCGCCCGCCGGCATGGTCTGGTCAAGGTGCTCGAAGATCTGGTTGACCTGGGCCCGCAGTTCGAGTGCGTCGGTGACCTGGTCTGCGACCGCAACGTCGGTGCGGCCGATGATGGCCCCGACCCAGGAGTCGTCCACCTGCTCGGTGAGCCACTCGGTGCTGACGATCGGCCGCCCGAGGCGCGCCATGCGCGCCAGCTCTTCACGGGTCACGTCAAGGTCGGCGACGCCGGTGGGGTGGTCCAACAGGAGTTGTGCCCAGGTGCATCCGGTCCGCCGTCGCAGCGAGTCGACCTGGCGGTACTTGTCATCGAAGTGCACCGGGAACCGGATCGTGCGGCCTTCGTCGGCCATGGACCGAGTGATCGCTTGCTTGATCCACCAGGTCGCGTAGGTGGAGAACTTGTTGCCCAGGCGGTAGTCGAACAGGTCCACTGCGTGGATGAGCCCGCCGTTGCCGGCTTGGATCAGGTCGAGGAGATCCACGCCCCGCCCCGCATAGCGCTTCGCGATGCTGACGACCAGCCTCAGGTTGGACACGATCATCCACAGCCGGGCGAACGCTCCCGTGCGCTGCGCCCACCGGAGCTGCCCGTGCTCATCGGGCCGCCCATCGGACAGGAGCTGTGCGGCGTAGAGGCCGGCCTCGATCGCCCTCCCGAGATGGACCTCTTCCTCGCTGTCCAGCAAGGGGAACCGAGCCAGAGCCCCGAGGTAGTCGCCGACCTGGTCCTCGGTCACGGTCGGGAACAGGGCCGGCGGCGGCTGATCGAAGCGCCGCATCGCCGGATCCACCGATGCCGGCACCAGCTCTTCCACCAGGTCGACCGGTACCAGCACGGGGTCGCCTTCCGCATCCCGATCATCTGCGTCCGCGACCTGCTCGCTTGGTTCGACCGGTGACGCGGCGTCCGACAGCGAACGCATGGCCCGCCTGGCCGCCTCGTCCACGGACACTCCGAGGAACTCCAGCAGTTGCGGGAGCTCACCGGCCCCCAGATCGAACTGGGCGTGGTCGAGCGCCCAGGGCAGGCAGTCGTCGTAGAAGTCGGGAAGGTGTCCCGCGGCGAGCGGGTCCTCCACGCTGTTCTCGGCGTACAGCACGACGAATCGGGCCACCTTGTGATCGCGTTTGCGCAGCACCCGGCCCAGCCGCTGGATCAGCTGGCGGCGGCTGCGGTTCGACGCCATGACCACACCCAGGTCCGCATCGGGAACATCGACGCCCTCGTCCAGAATGCGGGGGGCCGACAGGGCGGTGATCCGGCCGGTCCTGAGCATGTCGAGCCGCTGCTCGCGCTCGTCGGCGTCCAGTTCGGAATGGACTGCGGCCGCTGAGCAACCCGCTGCGGCCAACACCTCGGCGGCTGCGTGGGCTGAGGCCTGCGTCTGGGTGAAGACGATCGTGCCTGCGGATGCCTGGACCGCGGGGGACAACCCGGCCAACACCAGGTACTTCATGCGGGTCTCGGCCAGCAACGCCTTGCGACGGGAGAACTGTGCCATGTAACGGCGCGCCAACCCGCCGCCACCGCCCGGCGTCCGATCCTCGGCCAGGGCGCTGACGCCCTTGAGGAACTCGGCGACCGGGGACTCTGGGATGCCGTAACGCTGCACCAGCGGCAGCCGAGCGGCCTTCAGTTCACCGTCCAGTCGGTCGTACTCCGCGCGCTCCTGAGAACTCAGCGGCACGGACGCGAACGCGAACTTGAACGGGGCCACGAGCTGGTCGGCGGTCGCCCGCCTGTAGCCGAGGTCGAAGCACACCGGGCCGAAGTAGCCCTCCAGGATCTGGTCGCCATCGTCGCCGCGCTCCACGGTGGCCGAGAGACCGAGTCGCCACTGGTAGGCCTTGTTGAGTGCCAGCGAGTACGACTCGGCGCCGTAGCGGTGGCATTCGTCGGCCACGATCAGGCCTCCGGGCCGGGTCAACGCCGGGCGTCGCATCGCCGACTGGACCGTCGTGACCATGACGTCCCACGGACGATCCGAGCGGAACCGCGTCCGAATCCGCACCTGCGGCAGAAGTTCGGCGATGGCCGAGATCCACTGCCGCACCAACGCGAGCGTCGGCACGATCACCACGGACTGACGGCCGAGCCGGTGGGCATCCTCGATGGCTGCGATCCCCACGCGGGTCTTCCCCGCCCCGGTCACCGCCTGGACGACGCCGCGCCGGTCGGCGTCGTCCCAGGCGATCAACGCGTCGCGCTGCCAGTCGTACAGCGAGACTCGGCGGACCGGCCGAGGCGTCGAGTGCAGGTGAGCGGACCGATGTCGTCGCAACTCGGCCAGCCTGAGTTCCGCCTCGATGATCTCGGCCTCGAGCCTTTCCAGGTCCGCGGAACCCTCCTCGACCAACGCCATCGCCCCCCGTCCCGCAGCCAACGCAGCCTCCTCGCCACTGATCGTCGTCGCGCACCATCCTCCGGCTTCCCACTGACACTTTCACGACGCGGACCCGCGCGCTCCGGCGTCCCGGGAGGGAATCAGGCCGACCCGGCAGGGAGTCTCGATGTGGCGCCGTGCGTGGCTCGGGCCGACGACGGGGCATCCGAGATGGCGATCGCCCATCACGCACGAGTCGGATCCGCCAGCGACCGTGGCCGACGCCGGGGGAAGGAAGGCCACCCTGGTCAGCCAGCGGCCATCGCCGACGTGCTTCTCGGGGTGTACGGGCTCCCCACCGCGGCCACGGCTGCCCTGCTCGTCACCCGTCGCGGGCTCGACAATCTCTGTTCCTAGTGAGCCGACCGCAGATCGCCCATGCCTGGGCCGCGCAACACCGGGCTCTGCTCAACGACGCGCCGTCCAGCAACGAGTGGCAGGACGACCACAGCAACGACCCCCACTGGTCGGCTGTCGTGCGGCTCGCTGCCGCACGGGCCGAGGAACTGGCGTCCGCCGGAGAAGAGACCAAACAGGCCATCGCGTCGCTGTGGATCGAGCGGGTCGATGGCGGCTACCTGGCCACCACGCTTCATCCGCTCGATGGGGAGTTCGCGCTCCTGGCCGATGTGGGACTGCAGCGCATGATCGACGTCAACGCGATGCTGGTCGCCCGGCACTACCAGGAGCCAAGCTTCGACGCGGCGCATTGCACGGACGCCGCCCGATCCGCGTTCGCTCGGCTCTTTGGATCGCGTCGACAGTCTGTGGGGCGTCCTGGGCCAGGCACTGACGTTCACCGAGGCGTCCGCCATCGTGCCTCCGTTCGAGGGGGTCCTCACGGCTCTCAGGCGCGAGGGTTGGATCGCCGATTTCGAGCCGTCCCTCGAGGAGGAGTGGTCCGAGCACGAGCAGTTGATCTGGCACTTCAGGCAGCCGGCGCCCATCGTCGAGTTCCTCATTGGCGCCGACGCGGTCACCGCGATTCCGGACCTGAGCGGGGATCTTGCTGCGACGTTCCGGGTCGGACACGAGGCGGTTACGTCTCTGCTCGACAGCCTGCCGCCCTGGTTGACCGGGTCCGATCCGCAACGCGGCCAGGCAACCTCCGGTGAACTCATCACGTATCTGAGGCGGCGCGACCGCTGGCCGCCCCCCTTCGCTGAAGGGGCGCCGTTGCCGATCCAACTCATGGCGTCGGCGGTGCACCAACGACTCAACGGGAGACTGCCAAGACCGGCCCCCACCATTGCGCCCGCACCGACCCTCCCGGCATAGCGCCCTGCTGAAGGCTCGACGGCGAACAGACTGCTCGGTGGCGCGCGATCGGACGGGGTCGCAGCCCTGTGACAGCGCCTTGACCGACTCTCACCAGATACCCAGGGGGGTATCATGGAAGCTTCACGGTTCGGCACCTGAGCCCTTCATCCGGGCCCGCTTTGATGGTTCTCGACACAGGGACCACAGCGTCCCCCTTCGAGACCAGGAGCACTCTGATGAACCGCACCCGCACCGCCTTCGCCGCGATCGCCACCACCGCCGTCCTCAGCGCGTTCGGGTTCGCGGCCAGCACCGCCTACGCCGCCGGCCCCGGGGCCGGCGACCGGACGGTGGGCGCCAACCTGCCCGCCGCGGCGTCCACGATCACCGATGAGGTGAAAGCCGACCTGGTCTTCATGGTCCAGGAGGAACGCCTCGCCGAGGACGTGTACTCCTACATCGCCGACAAGTACGACGTGTCGCGGCCCTTCACCAACATCGCCGGCTCCGAGCAGCAGCACCAGGACGCTGTCACCGTGCTCCTGGAGCGCTACTCGCTGACCGACCCGTCCGCGGGCATGGCGCCCGGCGTCTACGCCGACACCGACCTGCAGGACCTGTACAACCGGTTGATCGCGCAGGCCGACGTCTCCCTCGCCGAGGCGTACAAGGTCGGTGTCGCGATCGAGGAGACCGACATCGCCGACCTGAAGGAAGCCCTCGCCGAGGACGGCCTGCCCGCCGACGTGAGGGTCGTCTACGAACGCCTCACCGCCGCCTCGGAGAACCACCTGAAGGCGTTCACCACCCAGACGACCGGCGGCACGATCGGCAGCCAGGACGGCACCGGCCTGCAGAACGGACGCGGCAACACCGGCCAGGGCGCCGGACGCGGCGCCGGCCGGTGGGCCCCAACCACCATCAGCCGTTGACAGCACACGATCCGGCAGGGTTCACCGACGACAACCCCTGAGCCCAGCCGTCACCACCTAAGCCCGGGCCCTGAGCCTTCCGACCACGCTTGCACCCGAGCCGAACGAGAGAGAACCGTGATGACCATGATCCGCCAAGGACTGGCCGTGCTGGCCCTGACCGCCGCACTCGCCGGCTGCGCGACCACCCCCCAATCGACGACACCCGCCGCGTCCACGACGCCCACGGTGTCGACGTCGGCTACCACCCCGGCCACGACCGCAGCATCGCCCACCCTGACGACGCCAGCCGCTCCGGCGAACGTCGACACCGCCTCCGAGAAGGCGGCCTGGGAGGCGTTGATGTCGCCCGACGGCGAGTATGCCGCCTACGCCGCCTACCAAGGCGTCATCGACTCCTACGGCCGGGTCGAGCCGTACGTCACCATCCATGCAGCCGAGCAGCAGCACATCGGCTCCCTCGTCCGGCAACTGGAACGCACCGACGTCACCGTGCCGGCCAACCCCTACCTGGGGAAGATCCCCGCGCCGGCCAGCCTGAAGAACGCCGCCCTGGCCTGGGCCGAGGGCGAACGCGCCAACGTCGCGATGTATGACCGGCTCCTCACCCAAGCCATCGACGACTCCCGGCTGACCGGCGTCCTGGAGAACCTCCGCCGAGCCTCACAGGACAGCCACCTGCCCCTGTTCGAAGCCGCAGCAGCGAAAGACGGCACCCTGACCGCCGACGACATGGCGAAACTGCACCGCTGAACCGGCGCGAGGAACCTCGCACGATGACAGGCACTCAACCCGGGACTGGGTGTCCCGGGTTGAGTGGCGAGCCAACGGCAGGCCACCCGGCTGCGGGCGCACCGAAAACGTTCCCTCCCTCGTCAGGCTCAATCACGCCCCCCACCTCGCCAGGCTCGCCCGCGGTCACGGCTAGCCCGGCCGGATCACCTTGAAGTCGATCTTCCGCACCGCGGTGGCCCGTGGGCTGTCCAGGAGTCGCCGGTGGCCGTCGAGGGTGCCACGGCACGGGCCACTCCCAAGGACATCACGCTGCTCACCGTCGCCCAGGTCCAAGCCCTCGCCGACGCGATGCCGCCGCGGCACCGGCTCCTGGTGCTGCTGGCCGCCTGGTGCGGCCTGCGCTTCGGCGAGCTCACCGCGTTGCGGCGCCGCGACCTCGACCTGGTCGAGGGCACCGTCACCATCGAGCAGGCGGCCGTGACCGTCGCCGGCCAGCGGGTCATCACCACACCCAAGTCGGCTGCCGGACGCCGCACCGTCTACCTGCCGCCCCACCTGATCGAGGACGCCCGCCGGCACCTGGCCGTGTTCACCGACACGGACGCCGACGCGCTGGTGTTCCCCGGCAACGACGACCTGCCCCTCACCCCGGGACAGGTCTACGGCCACGCCCCCCGCTTCAACAGGCGGACCGGCAAGCAGGTCCATGCCGGCAACGGTTTCTACCGGGCCCGGTCTGAGATCGGACGCCCCGACTTCCGCTTCCACGACCTGCGCCACTTCGCCGCCACGATCGCTGCCATCTCCGGGGCCACCACCAAGGAGCTCATGCAGTTCGCCGGACACAGCGACCTCCACGTCGCCATGCGCTACCAAGAAGCCGTCCACGACCGCAAGAAGGAACTCGCCCAACGCATGACCGCACTCGCGTCAGGCGGTTTCCCTGCCTGACCCTCGTCCCAGTGAAGCTTGCGGACGAGGATCTACCACGCAACGCCATCCACCTCGCCTTACTGTTAGATTGGATGGTACTTCAATCTAACAGTAAGGAGGGTGGGTGGTGATGACGCTCGGAACAGTTGAGCAGCGCAACCGCCTGGCTGCCCTGGTCGCCCGCGTCCTCGACTCCGAGGCCGACGGTCTGTTGACGCTGAGCGGTGACATCAAGGAGACCGCGTCCATCGACTTCAAAGAGGAGGCGGGTCGACGACGTGGGCCAGACCTTGAGCCCGGGCTACCAGAGAACCAGGAAGCGGCGACCAAACTGGCTGATGAGGTCGCCTGTCTGGCCAACTCGCCCGGCGGAGGTGCCTTGATCCTCGGGATCGAGGACAAGTCCGGTCAGGTGCTCGGAACGGAGCTTGATCGCGACTGGCTGCGTCACCGCATCTATCGGGCCGTCGACGTTGCTCCAGACATCGTTGAACATCGAGTCGCAGGTCAGCGCGTCCTCGTGCTCTACGTCGCTGAAGCCAAAGAGCCGATCGAAGATACGTCCGGTCGGATTCGTTGGCGCGTTGGGGACACCTGCTCACCCGTTGACCGGTCGGAGTGGTGGCAGCACCGTTCCAGGTCCTTGGCCCTGGATCCCATGGCCGCACCCACTACGGCTACGGACTCCGACATCACGCCGGGCGCACACTCGCTCGTCCGCAGGTTTGTTACACCTGACGCCAGCGCCTCAGACAGGGAGGTGCTCAAGCAGATCGGAGCCGTCCGGAGTGATGGCCATCTCACCCAGGCGGGGAAGTTGCTGCTGACACCGGCAGGCAGGCCGCTCATCGAGTTGACGGTGCTCGACGTGCACGGCGGCGAGGTCAAGAGCCGGGTTGAACCTCCTGGCTACCTGTCGCTGCTCGAACAGCTCGACTCGATAGAAACCTCGCTGGACCTGGTCAACCGAATCACGGCACGGGTGGAAGCGTTCTCCGCTCAACCGCTTCGCGAGGTACCCCGACCGGCGGTGCGTGAAGCTGTCCTGAACGGCCTCATCCATCGCGACTGGAACCGGAGTGAGCCCACCGAGGTCCGTTGGATCCAGTTCGACAGCACCCTCATCGTCCGTAGCCCCGGCGGCTTTCAGGGCGGCGTCACGGAACAGACTGTTCTGAGCAATCGCTACGCCCGTTACCCTGCCCTCGCAGACCTCTTCCGTGCGCTCCACCTGGTCGAGAAACAGGGGCTCGGGGTGGACCGCATGTACCAGATCATGATCACGATGGGCCATCGACCCCCGACCATCCGTGAACAGGCCGGACCATCGGTCACCTGCGAACTCGTCGGCGGCGAGCCCGTGTTGCCGATCCTGGCGCTCGTCAGAGGCATCCGACCCATAGAACGGCAGCGCGACGCCCGCATCGCGATCCTCCTCGACCAATTGCTCCACCGACCATGGCTGTCACTCGACGCAGCCGCCGCGGCGCTGCAAAGCGACCGGCGATCCGCGGAGACCGCTATCCGAGCCGCCTATCAGTCCTCATACGGCGATGAACCCTTGATCCGTCCCTACAAAGGTGAGTGGCTACTCGGCGGTGCTGTCTGGCGTTCAGCGCTGCGATCCAAAGACGAACCGGGTTCGACCTACCTGGCTCACGCGACCACGGACGCCACCGCCCTGTCGCGAGTCGCGATGGACTGGCTCGCAGAGCACGACGCGGTGACCACGGGGGACCTGATGGAACTCACCGGGATCTCCCGAGGCACCGCGCAGCGAGTGTTGATGGACCTGGAGGGTACGGAGTTGAAGCGCGTCGGCGCCGGCCGTGCCACGCGGTTTGTGCGTCGGGCGACACACCACTGACGCCGAATCTGTCACGCAGGACCCCCCGGAGACTCATCGTGCCAGATTAGGGCGGCCCCTAATCTGCGATTCGCGTGACGACTGAGCTACGCGCTCGCTGGTAGGCGACGGCGGCAAGGCGCGCCCTCCCAGCCGCGGCATGCCACAGTTCGGACGCCTCCGGGTGCGACAACCAGCGGGGCCGGTCGGCGTCCGTGGTGGTGGTCTTGCGGGTCCGGTTGATCGTCTGAACCGTCCTCACGGGGCCCTCCAGGCACCGGCGGGTGCGGAAAGCGAAAAAGAGTCCTCTGGCTTGGGATAATGGGCCTTGTGTCAGCCCTGACCGGCCGCTGGAGCCGCCCTCGAGTCAGGTTCGGTTGAACTCGATGACGACGCGTCGGTTCCTGGCCCGGTTCGCATCGCTGTCGTTCGGGTAGGCAGGGACTGTTTCACCGCGTCCGGTTGTGGTGATGCGGGCGGCGGGGATCCCCCGTCCGGTGAGGTAGTCGGCGACCGCGCGGGCGCGGAGTTCGGACAGGTGCTGGTTGCTGTCGGTGTCGCCGGTGTCGTCGGTGTGGCCCTCGACCCGCACGCGACCGTCGAACCCGTGGGCGGTGGCGTCGGCGAGGATCGCGTCCAGCACGGTGGTGGCTTCGGGGAGCAGGTCGTGCTGGTTGTAGGCGAACAGCACGTCTCCTTGGGCGTGGTAGGCGGTCGAGTGGTCGCTGGTGGTGGTGTCGACGCCGTCGCGGAGCACGCGGAATGGCAGGTGTTCTGCCGGCACGTGCGTTGCTGGCATGGCCACGCCTGGCACCCAGAGGCCCGGGACCGAGACGGCCGACACGCAGTCGGTACCTTCACAGGTGAGTTTCCGTAGGGACATGGGTCGCAAGAGCGACGGGCGCAGCAGGAGAGTCCGGAGGGCGGAGGCACGAAGGGCTCTCGTCTGGTAGTTCTCGGTCGTGACCTGGCAGGACTCCTCAGCGACGTCGCCGTCCTTGACCTGGGCGGGCACGATCTTGTCGGGCACCTGGGTGACCGTCCCGTCAGCCTGGGTGATCCGGTAGCCGGGAACCGGCGCTCCGGGTATCCACGCCTCCGAGATCTCGACGCGCGGGAGGCAACCTGCTGGCGCCTCGTAGGTCACCACGCAGCCGGCCTCGCCCGTGGTCGCCGGCCAGGACACTGCCGGCACATCCACTGGGGGCACGATCCGGTTACCGACCCGGCCGCCGGCGTCCCGGACCGCGGGCTCGTCGATCGCGGGGATCACGACATCGTCCAGCAGCCTGACCGTCTTCCCAGGGCCCGGCGCGCACAACGCGCGCACGCGCTGAACGACGGCGGGGTCGACGCCCCACACGCTCGGATCCATCATCGGGGTTGCGGACGCCGTCACCACCGCAGGCCCCGCCGAAGCCGGCGGAGGGCCAGCAGGAACCGACGCGCAGGAGGCGAACAGCAACGACAGCAGCACGGTGGTGCCGGTGAGGAACGAACGACGCATGAGGGTCTCCTTGGGGTAGGTCGGCCACCATCCTGCCCAACCCGGGCGGACTCTGGGGAAGTTATCCACAGGCGTGCTCACCAGCCGCGGCACTCGTCGGCGGGCACGATCAGCGCCTCCACATCGGAGACCTTCAGCCGCAGCACCTTCCCGCCGATTACGTAGCACGGCAGCTTGTCTTCGGCGGTCAGCCGCTTCAGCGACCGCACCGACAGGGTGCACAGGTCGGCGGCTTCGGCGTAGGACAACCATCGCGGACGCCGCTCCGACGGTCCCGACGCCGGCGTGGTGCGCTTGGTCGGACGGGTCACGGTCTGCACGGTCATGAGCATCTCCCTCGGGTCCAGGGGGGCCTGGACGTGACTCCCCTTCACCCTCCCTAAGCAGATCCGGACCCCCTCAGCGGCCACTCAGGACGGCCGTGGGTAGCCTTCCCGCCGCAAGCAGGCCAGGGTCACTGCTGCGACCGCGTGGACCGGCGCCAACACCTGTGCACGTAAGCGTCGGGCGGCGTCGACCTCGACCGGACCGAACGCGCGGCGAGCAGGTCGGCGACCGACGCCGTCACGACCCGACCCTCGCCCGCACCGCCTGCAACGCCACCCACACGCCCAACGGCACCGAGCCCACGCCCTGCAGCAGGTCTGACGCCGCCGTCAACGACTCCGCCGGCGACAAGCCCTCCGGCACCACCTCCGGGACTACGCCCAGGCCCGCGAGCAGGTACTCCACGTCCACGCACTCGGCGAACGCGAACAACGCCTCCCCCGAAGGGTCCTCCACCACCAGCAACCCCGCGGCCGCGTTCCGCACGTGCCCCAGAGCCACACCCAACACCGACCGGTCCATCAACGCTCCGCCCTCCACGCGAAAACACCTCTCGCTATCCCAAAGCGTTTTTGGAGCCCCTCACCGGCCACATCCGGGCAAGGAATCTGAAGGGACGGCCCAACGAGGGGGCGACGGAGGCCCCGGTTCAACAGGCGGACCGGCAAGCAGGTCCATGCCGGCAACGGTTTCTACCGGGCCCGGTCTGAGATCGGACGCCCCGACTTCCGCTTCCACGACCTGCGCCACTTCGCCGCGACGATGGCCGCCATCTCCGGGGCGACCACCAAGGAGCTCATGCAGTTCGCCGGACACAGCGACCTCCACGTCGCCATGCGCTACCAAGAGGCCGTCCACGACCGCAAGAAGGAACTCGCCCAGCGCATGACCAATCTGGCGACGGCCGTGGCGCCACCCCACGGGACCTGAGGGGCCCGGTCAGCTGCCAGGACTAGATTGCGGGGGAGGTCATAGACCAGGGGGGAAAACGTGGGCGGCTACACCGTGATCGATGTGGAGACGACGGGTTTGGTGCCGGAGAAGCACGACCGGGTGGTGGAGCTGGCCGTCACCTATGTGTCCCACGACGGCGACATCCAGGACCACTGGTCGACGCTGGTGAACCC
>JAAYTZ010000115.1 GCA_012517965.1 Propionibacterium sp.
CCCAAGGATCGTGGAAATCCCGCTCAACCGGAGCGCCAACCCGGGAAACTGTCACACCCACCCGGCAGAATCAGACCTGCACGACGGTTTCAGCCCGCCCCAACAACCACGTGGACCAAGCGCGAAACATCGAGGCTAGTGGGACGAGGGTTTTCGTGGTGGGCCTAACTGGACTTGAATTAGTGAAGGGGCTCAGGGTGCTCGGATGTCCACGACGTGACGGAGCGGGCTAGTGCCGCATTCACTAGGCATTATTCATCCAATAGGGCTAGTCTGGGCCTTGTGCCCGAAGAAGCCCAGCAGGCGGTCACGGCCGGCGAAGTTACCCCGAAGTTACCCCACGATCTCGGCGATCCTGATGGCGGTCGAGAGTCGTTGCCCTCACGCCGCGGCCCGAAGTGCGGGACTCGATACCGCTCGTTCGGGACGGTTGCCCAGGCTCGCGGTAGGTGGAAAGCATTCTATGTCGGCCCCGACAAGCGTCGGCACACCCCGGGTGTGACGTTCAGCAATCCAATCCGCGCCCAAGGTTGGCTTGCCCAGGAACTCACCCTGATCGAACTCGGCCAGTGGACCCCGCCGGCTCAGCGCAGAGAGAAGGCCGAGGTCGCCTCGACCACGTTCGACGAGTTCGCCAGGGAGTGGATCGAGAAGCGACTGGTGAAGGGGCGTCCGCTGAAGGACCGCACCCGCGAGCACTACCTCGACCTCCACGAACGCTGGTTCGCTCCACTGCACGACCGGACGTTGGCGAGCATCACCCGCCGCGACATCGACCGCTGGTACCACGGACTCCCCGACGCCCCCACGATGCGCTCGCACGCCTACTCGCTATTGAAGTCGATCTTCCGCACCGCGGTGGCCCGTGGGCTCGTCCAGGAGTCGCCGGTGGCTGTCGAGGGTGCCACGGCACGGGCCACTCCCAAGGACATCACGCTGCTCACCGTCGCCCAGGTCCAAGCCCTCGCCGACGCGATGCCACCGCGGCACCGGCTCCTGGTGCTGCTGGCCGCCTGGTGCGGCCTCCGCTTCGGCGAGCTCACCGCGTTGCGCCGCCGCGACCTCGACCTGGTCGAGGGCACCGTCACCGTCGACCAGGCGGCCGTGACCGTCGCCGGCCAGCGGCTCATCACCACCCCCAAGTCGGCTGCCGGACGCCGCACCGTCTACCTGCCACCCCACCTGATCGAGGACGCCCGCCGGCACCTGGCCGTCTTCACCGGCACGGACGCCGACGCCCTGGTCTTCCCCGGCAACGACAACCTGCCCCTCACGCCGGGACAGGTCTACGGCCACGCCCCCCGCTTCAACAGGCGGACCGGCAAGCAGGTCCACCCCGGCAACGGCTTCTACCGCGCCCGGCACGAGATCGGACGCCCCGACTTCCGCTTCCACGACCTGCGCCACTTCGCCGCCACCATGGCCGCCATCTCCGGCGCCACCACCAAGGAACTCATGCAGTTCGCCGGACACAGCGACCTCCACGTCGCCATGCGCTACCAAGAAGCCGTCCACGACCGCAAGAAGGACCTCGCCCAACGCATGACCAATCTGGCGACGGCCGTGGCGCCACCCCACGGGACCTGAGGGGCCCGGTCAGCTGCCAGGACTAGATTGCGGGGGAGGTCACAAACCCAGGGGGGAAACGTGGGCGGCTACACCGTGATCGATGTGGAGACGACGGGTTTGGTGCCGGAGAAGCACGACCGGGTGGTGGAGCTGGCCGTCACCTATGTGTCCCACGACGGCGACATCCAGGACCACTGGTCGACGCTGGTGAACCC
>JAAYTZ010000116.1 GCA_012517965.1 Propionibacterium sp.
CTTGCACTAACCACGGCCTCGACCGCGGTGGCGACCGCAGCCCCCTGGGCAGATCCCATGGCCGCCACCGGGCAATTCTCGTGACCGTCACCGGGCAGGTTTCATGACCGCCCCTGGGCACAAACCAATGGCCCTTGACACAGTGGGGGTCGGGACATCTCCGCGGAGTTTCGTTGCGTTGATACAACGGTCCCTTGGGAGGTGCGGCACTTGCGAGCCACCCCGTAGGACGCCCGCGGACCGGCGGAACTCGACGCGGCGGGACTCGGCGGCGCCTGGGTGGCGAGAACCCTCGGGGGTAGCGACAAACGCTCGGGATAGCCACGAACCCTCGGGCAGCAGCCCGAGGAAGCGACGCCAACCCGAGGGGTCCCAGCAGCGGAAGTGCGATGGCGCGTTGCACATACGCAACAAAACTCGCGAAGAGGGTGTCCACCCGCCGAAGCCCAGGGACGCCTCAGGCTCCACGAGGGTCCGCGGCGAACCCCCGCGGGGGGTCGCACCTCCCACGACATGCGCGGAGGTGTGGCATACCTTCCACGAAAACCGTTGCATCAACGCAACGCGGATCCCGGCGGGATGCGGCCCCCGGCGGGGGTGTCGCGCCTCCCACGATCGTTGCATCAACGGGCCGCGGGGTGGTCCCAGCGCTCGACCTCCGGGCGCAGCAGGCTCCGCCCCGCGTCGGCGCCCGCTGGAGATCCAACCACCGCCCCGGGGTTGCGTTGCGAAGACGCAACGCAACCCCGGGCGAACCGATCAGCGGGCCGCGGTGCCCTCGACGTAGTCGGAGGTGCCGGCGTCCTTGTTGACCCAGGCCATCAGCTTGCGCAGCTCACGTCCCGTGGACTCGATGAGGTGCGCCTCGTTCTTGGCGCGCAGCGCCTTGAACTCGGGGGCCCCGGCGTCCTGGTCGGCGATGAACCGGGACGCGAACGCGCCGGTCTGGATGTCGGTCAGCACGTCCTTCATGCGGGCCTTCACCGAGGCGTCGATGATCCGCGGGCCGGACACGTAGTCGCCGTACTCGGCGGTGTCCGAGATCGACCAGCGCATCTTCGCCGGGCCGCCCTCGTACATGAGGTCGACGATCAGCTTCAGCTCGTGCAGGCACTCGAAGTAGGCCACCTCGGGCTGGTAGCCGGCCTCGACCAGCGTCTCGAAACCGGCGAACACCAGCGACGTCATGCCGCCGCACAGCACGGCCTGCTCGCCGAACAGGTCGGTCTCCGTCTCCTCGGTGAACGTCGTCTTGATGCCACCCGCCCGCAGGCCGCCGATGCCCTTGGCGTAGCTCTTGGCCAGGTCCCAGGCCGAGCCGGAGGCGTCCTTCTCGACCGCCACGATCACGGGGACGCCGCGGCCCTCCGAGTACTCGCGGCGCACCAGGTGGCCCGGGCCCTTCGGGGCGACCATGCAGACGTCGACGCCCTCGGGCGGGGTGATGTACCCGAACCGGATGTTGAACCCGTGCGCGAAGAACAGCGCGTCCCCCGGGTTCAGGTGCGGGGCGATCTCGGCGGCGTACAGCCCCCGCTGGTGCTGGTCCGGCACCAGGATCATCACCAGATCGGCCTCGGCGGCGGCGTCCGCCACCGACAGCACCTTCAGCCCCTCGGCCTCGGCCTTCGCGCGGCTCTTGCTGCCCTCGGGCAGGCCGACCCGCACGTCCACGCCGGAGTCCCGCAGGCTCAGCGCGTGCGCGTGCCCCTGCGAGCCGTAGCCGATCACCGCCACCTTGCGGCGCTGAATGATGCCGAGGTCGGCGTCGTCGTCGTAGAACATCTCTGCCATGTCTGTTGCGTTTCCTTCTCTGTCGGAGTTCGTGGTCAGGCTAGCGAGAGTCGGACGCCGAACGGCCCCGGTCTGGCTTGCGGTCGGTCAGTGACTTGGTGCCGCGCGCCACCGCGACGGTGCCCGAGTGGACGAGTTCCCGGATGCCGTACGAGGACAGCATCGCCAGCAGCGACTGCAGCTTGTCGGGGCTGCCGGTCGCCTCGACGACCAGGGAGTCCGCCTGCACGTCGACCACCGTCCCCCGGAACAGCTGCGCGATCTCGATGATCTGGCTGCGCGCGGACGCGTCGGCCACGTACAGCTTGATCAGCATCAACTCGCGCTGCACCGCGCTCGGCTCGAGCTCGACGATCTTGAGCACCTCGATCAGCTTGTTGAGCTGCTTGGTGATCTGCTCGAGCACCTGCTGGCTCTCGACGCCCACCACGAGGGTGATGCGCGACAGCTCCGGCCGCTCCGTCGGCCCCACCGCGAGGCTCTCGATGTTGTAGCCGCGGCGGGCGAACAGCCCGGAGATGCGCGCCAGGACACCCGGCTTGTTCTCGACCAGGACGCTCAGCGTGTGCTTCTTCATCGCCGGCCCCCCTCACCCGAGCAGGACTTCGCTGCGCTCACGCTCTTCTTCACAGGGTCTCATCCTCCCAGTCGGGAGCCATGTCCCGAGCGATCTTGATGTCGTCGTTGCTGGTGCCGGCCGCGACCATCGGCCACACCATGGCGTCCTTGTGGCACACGAACTCGATGACCACCGGACGGTCGTTGGTCGCCATCGCCGTCTTGATGACCTCGTCGACCTCCTCGGGGGTCTCCGCGCGCAGACCCAGGGCCCCCATCGCCTCGGCCAGCATCGGGAAGTTCGGCACCCGCGAGCTGTGCAGGTTCGTCGCGCTGTAGCGGGAGCCGTAGAACAGCGTCTGCCACTGCCGCACCATGCCGAGCGACTCGTTGTTGATGACCGCGATCTTGATCGGGATGTCGTTCAGCGTGCAGGTGACCAGCTCCTGGTTCGTCATCTGGAAGCAGCCGTCCCCGTCGATGCCCCACACGACGGCGTCCGGATTGCCGACCTTGCCGCCCATCGCGGCCGGCACGCAGTAGCCCATCGTCCCCGAGCCGCCGGAGTTGAGCCAGTGACCCGGCTTGAGCGGCAGCATGTGCGCGGCCCACATCTGGTGCTGGCCGACGCCCGAGGCGTAGATCGCGTCCGGGCCGACGAGCTCCCCGATGCGCTTGATGACGTACTGGGGGCTCAGGATGCCCTCGTTGGTCGGCTGCAGGTCGGGCTGGTACTTGGCCTTGAGGTTCGACAGGTACCGCACCCACGGGGCGTAGTCGGGCAGATCCGAGCCGCGCAGCACCTCGGTCAGCTCGGCGATGACCTCGCGCACATCGCCCACGATCGGGACGTCGGCCAGCCGGTTCTTGCTGATCTCGGCCGGGTCGATGTCGGCGTGGATCACCTTCGCGTTCGGCGCGAACGTGCTCAGCTTGCCGGTCACCCGGTCGTCGAAGCGGGTGCCGAGCGCGATCAACAGGTCGGCCTTCTGCAACGCCCCCACGGCGGCGACCGTGCCGTGCATGCCCGGCATGCCCACGTGCAACGGCTCACGGTCGGGGTAGACGCCCCGGGCCATCAGGGTGGTGACCACCGGGATGCCGGTGGCCTTCACCAGGTCCTCCAGCTCCTCGTGGGCGCGGGCCTTCACGACCCCGCCCCCCACGTAGAACACCGGACGCGACGAGTCGGCGATGAGCTTGGCCGCCTCGCGGATCTGCTTGCTGTGCGGCTTGACGGTCGGCCGGTAGCCGGGCAGCTCGACCTGCGCCGGCCAGACGAACGGCGCCTTGTTGACGAGGGCGTCCTTGGCGAGGTCGACCAGGACGGGCCCGGGGCGTCCGGTGGCGGCGATGTGGAACGCCGCCTTGATGGCCGGCGGAATGTCCTCGGGGCGCGTGATCAGGAAGCTGTGCTTCGTGATCGGCATCGTGATGCCGCGGATGTCGGCCTCCTGAAAGGCGTCCGTGCCGATCGACGTGGACGCCACCTGCCCGGTGATCGCGACGATCGGCACCGAGTCCATGTAGGCGTCGCCGATGCCGGTCACCAGGTTCGTCGCGCCCGGGCCGGAGGTCGCCATGCAGACGCCGACCCGGCCGGACGTCATCGCGTAGCCCTCGGCCGCGTGCGCGGCGCCCTGCTCGTGGCGGCACAGGATGTGCCGGATCAGCTTGCTCTGGCCCAGCGGGTCGTACGCGGGCAGGATCGCGCCGCCGGGGATGCCGAAGACGACTTCGACCCCGATGCGCTCCAGGGATTCGACCAGGGCCTCTGCTCCGGTCAGTAGCTTGGGCGAGTCGTCGTCGGCCATCTTCGTCCTTTCGGTGGGTGTGTGGTTCGGGGGTTCGATCTCGGGGCCTGCGTCGGGCCTTGCTTGTCGGTGTCAGTGCAAAGAAAAACCCCCGCTGCCTGCCGGCATACGAGGGTGCGTGTCAGCCGTGGTGGGCTGACACGCTACTGAACTACGAGATCGAACGTCCGCACCCGGTCAGCATAGCTGCCGCGCGACGGCTGTCCAGGGACCGGCCCGCGATTGACCGAAATGCGGACGTCGCGGTCGAGCGTCGGACTGAGCGGGGCGGGGCGGGCTCAGGCCAGGGCCGCGCGGACGGCGTCCAGGTCGTCGTCTGCGGTACGCCGGACGAGCGCCGCGAACCCGGGGTCGTCGGCGTAGCGCGGGATGAGGTGCACGTGCAGGTGGAACACCGACTGGCCGGCGACCTCGTTGACGTTGGTGAGGATGTTCAGGCCGTCGGCGCCGAGGCGCTCGGTGAGCAGCGCGCCGACCGCGGTCACGGCGGGGGCGAGCGAGGCGAGCACGTCGGCGTCCGCGAGGGCGTTGGGGACGTGCCGCTTCGACACCACGAGGGTGTGGCCGCGCTTGAAGGGGGCGATGTCGAGGAACGCGATCGCGTGGTCGTCCTCGTAGACGCGCGCGGACGGGATCTCGCCGGCGACGATGCGGCAGAACAGACAGTCGGACACGAGGGCTCCTTCTCGGACTGGCTCACCCGATCGTAGGACCCGCGCGCAGCGGGCGGGGGTCGGGCGGAGGGCGGGGTCAGGCGGGGGGCGGTCGGGCGGGGGGCGGGGTCAGGCGGGGGGCGGGGTCAGACGCACCGGGAACCCGGCGGCGGCGAGGGCCTCCTTCACGTCGGCGATCCGCAGGGTGCCGTAGTGGAACACGGACGCCGCCAGCACGGCGTCCGCGCCGGCGCGGGCGGCGTCCACGAAATGCCGGACCGCACCCGCCCCACCCGACGCGATCACCGGCACGTCGACGGCGCGGCGCACCGCCTCGATCAGCTCCAGGTCGAAGCCGGAGGTGGTGCCGTCGGCGTCCATGGAGTTGAGCAGGATCTCCCCCGCCCCCCGGTCGGTGGCCTCACGCACCCACTCGAGGGCGTCCAGCCCCGCCGACACCCGCCCGCCGTGCGTGGTCACCCCGAAGCCCGACGGACGCCCCGGCTCGCGGCGGGCGTCCAGGCTGAGGACGACCACCTGGTTGCCGAACCGGGCCGCGATCTCGTCGATCGCCTGCGGGCGGGTGATGGCGCCCGTGTTGATGCCCACCTTGTCGGCGCCGCAGCGCAGCAGTCGGTCGACGTCGTCGACGCTGCGGACGCCGCCCCCCACCGTCAGCGGGATGAACACCGTCTCCGCGGTGCGGGTGACGACCTCATCCATGGTCGCGCGGCCCTCGGCGGACGCCGAGATGTCGAGGAACGTCAGCTCGTCGGCACCCTCCTCGCCGTAGCCGGCGGCCAGTTCGACGGGGTCGCCCGCGTCCCGCAGGTCACGGAAGTTGACGCCCTTGACGACGCGGCCGTCGTGCACGTCCAGGCAGGGGATCACGCGGATGGCCACTGTCATGGCCGACAGGGTACCCAGCGGCTGGCCGGCCGGGGGGCGGGCCCGGGGGGCGGGTCGGGGACCGGGCCTGGGGGGGCGAGCCCGGGGGGCGGGTCGGGGACCGGGCCTGGCGAGCGGGCCCGGTACCCTGGAAGGGATCATCTCGAGGGGGATTCATGTCGATGCACTCAAGGCGGGCCGCGTGGCGGCCCGCTGCGGCCGCCACGCTCACCGCCCTGGCCCTGGCCGGGTGCGCCGCCACCCCGACCGGGATGCAGCCCGTCGCCGCGCCCGTCGCCGGGCCGTCGGGTGGGGCGTCCACCGCCGCGACGACGACCGGCGGCGATTCCGCGAGCGGCGCCGGCGCCCTCGCCGGCACGACTCAGGCGCGCCCCCCGATCACCGGCAGCGACCCGATCACGTTGGCGTTCGCGGGCGACGTCCATTTCGAGAAGGACAAGCTGCGCCGCGTGGCCAACGATCCCGAGGGCATGGCCACGTTGAAGCCGTACCTGGCCGCCGCCGACATCACGGTCGTCAACCTGGAGACCGCCATCACCTCCGGCGGCAGCCCGCTGCCGGGCAAGCCGTTCACGTTCCGGGCGCCGGCGTCCGCGCTGACGACCCTGGCCAACGCGGGCGTCGACGTGGCGGGGATGGCCAACAACCACGGCGCCGACTTCGGCGCCAAGGGCCTGGCGGACACGCTGAAGGCCCAGGCGTCCGCGCCGCTGAAGGTGATCGGTGTCGGCAACAACCTCGACGAGGCCAACGCCCCCGCGGAGTTCGTGATCGACGGGGTGACCATCGCGATCCTCAACGTGACGCCCCTGCAGGAGGAAACCACCGACTACCACACCGCCGCCGACGACGCCCCCGGGGTCGCCGCCCTGGTGAAGCCGTACACGTCGACCGCCGCGAAGCGGTTCGTCGCCGCCGTCGAGGACGCCGCCCGGCGCTACGACGTGGTGGTCGTGTTCATCCACTGGGGCACCGAGGGCGAACGCTGCCCCACCCCGAAGCAGTTCGAGGTCGAGAAGATGCTCAGCGCCGCCGGAGCGGACGCCATCATCGGCGGCCACAGCCACCGCGTCCAGGCCGGCGGTTGGAGCGGCAACACCTACGTCAACTACGGCCTCGGCAGCTTCACCTGGTGGCTGGTGCCGTCCGACCCGGCGACCGGCGTCCTCACCCTGACCCTCGACAAGGACCGGGTCGCAGCCAAGCGCGCGGCCGCCGACCCGGACGCCGCGGCGTCCGTCTTCGTCAAGGAGTCGTGGCAGGCGATGGTGATCGGCGAATCGGGGCTGCCGTACGTCCCCGGCAAGGACACCGTCGCCCGCCTCAACGCCAAGCGCGACAGCCTGCTGTTGTGCTCGAAGCTGAGCGCCACCCCGTAGGACGCCCCGCGGACCGGCGGGACACCGTGGTGCGCGGTTTTGTTGCGTCGACGCACGCCCGTGTCCGGTGGCTGGGCTGCTCCGAGCTACGAGCCACCCCGTAGGACGCCCGCGGACCGGCGGGACTCGGCGGCGCCTGGGTGGCGACAACGCTTGAGGTGGCCACGGCCACTCGGGGTAGCCACGAACCCTCGGGCAGCAACCCGAGGAAACGACGCCAACCCGAGGCGTCTCGCCGGGGAAGGGGCGTCCCCCTCGGGCAGGCCACAAAGGCTCGGGCAGCAGCCCGAAGAAACGACGCCAACCCGAGGCGTCCCAGCGGCCGAAGGACGCCAGCCCGAGGAAACGACGCCAACCCGAGGCGTCTCGCCGGGGAAGGGGCGTCCCCCTCGGGCAAGCCCCACAAACGCTCGGGCAGCAGCCCGAGGAAACGACGCCAACCCGAGGCGTCCCAGCGGCGGGAGGGCCGAAGGTGCGTTGCACAGACGCAACAAAACTCCCGAAGAGGGTGTCCACCGGCCACAGCCCAGGGATGCCTCAGGCGCGAAGCCGAAGCCGCGTTGCACAGACGCAACAAAACTC
>JAAYTZ010000117.1 GCA_012517965.1 Propionibacterium sp.
CGGCGAACTCCTTGGCCTTCTCGGCGGCCTCGCCCGCCGCGTGCCCGACCTGCGCGCCGAACTCCTTGGCCTTCTCGACGATGTCGTCGAGGAAGTTGCCGACGTCCTGGTTGCCCGTGAGCCCGGCGAGGGCCTCCTTCGCCTTCGCGACAGCTTCGTTGAGCGATTCCTCGATACCCATGGGCATCTCCTTCGACAGGGGGGCGGCCGGTCGCTCGCCCGTTCTCCGCGCCCACTCTACGACCGCGGTCGGCTGCGGCGCCACCGTCACCGGTCGGGGCCGGGGGGACCATCAGCCCCTGTCAACGTGCGGTCCGCGCCGCAGCGGCAGGGCGGGCCCGGCCAATGCCGGGCCCGCCCTCGTGGCGTTCAGTCGAGCCGGTTCTCGAAGCGCTCGTGGTCGGTCACGGCGAACACCCGGAACCCCTTGGCGCTGGCCGTCCGGTCGCACCGCCAGCCCTCACCGACGAGCCAGCGTTGCAGCGAGTCCGCCCCGAGGTTCCGCCCGACCACCAGCCGCGCCACGCCCCCCTCGGCGAGCCGCCCGAGCCAGGTCGTCAGCAGGGCGTGCAGGGCCTCCTTGCCGATGCGGATCGGCGGATTCGACCAGATCTCGTCGTAGCGCGCGTCGGGGTCCGCCTCCTCGGGCGTCAGGGCGTGCACGCGGTCGCCGACGCCGTGGGCGGCCGCGTTGACGCGGGTGAGGGCGAGCGCGCGGGGGTTGACGTCGACGGCGTCCACCCGGGCCCCGGGGCAGGCGGTGGCCAGCGCGACCGCCAGCGGCCCGTAGCCACAGCCCAGGTCGAGCAGCCGCCGGGCGTCCGGCCGCGGCGTGTGGGTCCGCAACAGGACGGCCGTGCCGAGGTCGAGGGCATCGGCGGAGAAGACGCCGTTGGCGGTCGTGAACCGCCAGTCCGTCTCCCAGAAGCGGCACTCGATGGTGCGGCGATCCTCGGGCCCCGTCGGGGCGTGGAAGTAGTGACTCACGGCTGCTCCTTCGTCGGCGGCAACACGGGGGGCTCGCGAAGTGCCCGGGCCTCGGCCACCCGGGCCGCCAGCACTCCGTCGGGGGGGTAGCCGACCTCCTCGAGGACGAGCCCGTGCGGCGGCAGCACCGGCACGGCGCCCGCCCGCCCGGGCCGGTCCAGCAGGGACGCCGGCCAGGAGACCGGGCGCCGTCCCCGCCCCACGTCGACCAGGGCGCCGACGAGGGAGCGCACCATTGAGTGGCAAAACGCGTCGGCGCGCACCTCCACCTCGACGAGGTCCCCGCCCCAGAGGTCGGCGGTCCGGCGCGTCGTACAGTCCAGCAGAGTACGGATCGTGGTCGCCCCCTCCCGCCGCTTGCAGAAGGCGGCGAAGTCGTGCAGCCCGACCAGGGCGGCGCCGGCGGCGTCCATCGCGGGGACGTCGAGGCCGCCCCGCACCCCGAGCACGTGGCCGCGGGTCAGCGGGTCGGGCGCCGGGGCGTCCGTGAGGCGATAGACGTAGCGGCGCCAGACGGCCGCGAAGCGAGCGTCGAATCCCGGCGGCGCCACGGCGACCCGGCGCACGACGAGGTCGGCGGGCAGGGCGCGGGGCAACCGGCGTCCCAGCAGACCGGCGAGGGCCTCGGCGTCTTCGCCGGGCAGGACGTCGAGGTGGACCACCTGCCCGCGGGCGTGCACGCCCGCGTCGGTGCGCCCGGCGCACGTCACGGCGACGGGACGCCGCAGCAGCCGCTCCAGCCACCCCTCCAACTCGCCCTGGACCGTGCGCAGGTCCGTCCGGCCCTGGGCGGCCCAGCCGTGGAAGCCCGCCCCGTCGTAGGCGAGATCGAGCCGCAGCCGGTCGCCCGTCATGGCCGCCGCCGGTACGTGAGATCGCGGATCGTCCGCCCCGCGGCCAGGCCGCGTGCCTCGTACTTGGTGACCGGCCGTTCCGCCCAGCGGGGCGCCCAGCCGGCGTGCTCGTTCTCCAGCCCGGGGTGCGCGTCGAGGGTCGCGCGCATCCAGTCGGCGTAGTCGGGCCAGTCGGTCGCCAGGCGCCAGCGGCCGGACGCCCCGAGACGCGAGACCGCGAGGTCGGCCAGATCGGGGCCGACGAGGCGGCGCTTGTGGTGTCGGGCCTTGTGCCAGGGGTCGGGGAAGAACGTCCACAGTTCGTGCACGTGCCCGGGGCCGAACAGCCGCTCCAGGCCCTCCGCGCCGTTGGCGACGACGAAGCGGACGTTCGGGACGCCGTGCCGGGCGGCCCGGGAGAGCGCCGAGGCGACCGCGGGCTCGAAGACCTCGAACGCCACGATGTCGAGTTCGGGGTGCCGCTCGGCGAGCGCGACCAGGGACTCGCCCCGCCCCGGGCCGATCTCGACGACCAGGGGGGCCGTGCGGCCGAACACGGCCGCCCAGTCCACGGCGGCGTCCGGGGCGATCGACGTCGACGTCTGGCGCGGCGGCACCGGCACCACCCAGCGGTCGGCCAGCGTGTCCCACGCCTTCCGCTGGCTGGCGTTCATGCGCGCCGAGCGTCGCACGTAGCTCACGACCTCGCGGTGGACGCGGTCAGGGTTCTTCGGCACCCCAGCAGGGTAGTGCGCGCCCAGGCTCTCCGCGAGGCGCGGAGATTTGCTGGCCGGCGGCCGCTTTTGCCGCAGATTCGGCCGGACCCCTAGCCTGATCGCGTGGATCTTTACCTGTTCACCTCGACCCTGGTGACGCTGTTCGTCATCCTCGACCCGCCGGGGCTGCTCCCCGTGTTCCTGGGCCTGACGCGGCGCATGACCCGGAAGGAGCGCAACGCGTCCGCGCTGAACGCCTCGCTCGTGGGGGGCGGGGTGATCCTCCTGTTCGCGCTCTTCGGCCGGCAGCTCCTGGCCTACCTGCACGTGTCGATGCCGGCGCTCCAGCTCGCGGGCGGCCTGCTGCTGCTCCTGGTGGCGCTGGAACTCCTCCAGGGGAAGGCGACCGAGACCACCGAGCAGGGCACCAACGTCGCCATCGTCCCCCTCGGCATCCCGCTGCTGGCCGGGCCGGGGTCGATCGTCGCCATCATGCTCGCCGTGGACGACGCCGGCGACCCGGCCCGGCTGCTCGCCGTGGGGCTCGCCCTGGCCGCGGCCATGCTGCTGGTGTACCTGTTCCTCCGGTTCGCCGGGATCATCCACCGCGTCCTGGGCACGAGCGGGACGACGCTGGCCTCCCGCATCGCGGGCCTGCTGCTGGCCGGGATCGCGGTCCAGATGTCCGCCGACGGCGTGTTCGGCCTGATCGCGCTGTCCTGACCGTCCAGGATGCGCAGCGGCCCCGGTCGCGAGGACCGGGGCCGCGGCGTCCAACCGGGGGAGCGGCCTACTTCTTGGCCGGCTCCTCCTTCTTGACGAACTTGTCGACCAGGTTGCCGGGCAGCATCTCGTAGCCGTCGAATTCGCGCGTGAAGGTGCCGGTGCCGTGCGCGAGGCCGCGCAGGTCGATGGCGTAGCGCGCGAGCTCCAACTGCGGGATGCGGGCCCGGATGATCACCTTCGAGCCGTCGGAGTCGGAGCCCAGCATCTGGCCGCGCCGGCCGGAGATGTCGGTCATCACCGCCCCCATGTACTCCTCGCCGACCGTGATGGTGACCAGGTCGATCGGCTCCAGCAGGGCGACGATGTTCTTGTTGGACGCCGCCTCCTTGAGCGCCAGCTGGCCCGCGAGCTGGAAGGCCATGTCGGAGGAGTCCACCGAGTGCGCCTTGCCGTCGAACAGGGTGACGCGGATGTCGACCATCGGGTAGCCGGCGATGACGCCCTTCTCCATCTGGGCCCGGACGCCCTTCTCCACCGACGGGATGAACTGGCGCGGCACGGCGCCCCCCACGACCTTGTCGACGAACTCGAAGCCGGCGCCGCGCTCGAGCGGCTCGATCTCGATGTTGCAGACGGCGTACTGCCCGTGGCCCCCGGACTGCTTGACGTGTCGGCCGAGGGCGGTCGTCTTGCCGGTGAACGTCTCGCGCAGCGCGATCTTGACGTCCTCCTGGGCGACGTTGACGCCGTAGCGGTCCCTGAGCCGGTTGAGCAGCAGGTCGGCATGGGCCTGCCCGGTGGTCCAGAGCACGAGCTGGTCCTCCGCGCCGTGGGCGAGCCGCACGTTGGTGTCCTCGACGGCCAGCCGCTGCAGGGCGCCGGACAGCTTGTCCTCGTCGTTGCGGGTCGCGGCCCGGATCGCCAGCGGCAGCAGCGGCTCCGGCATCTTCCAGTTCGGGACTACCCCGGCGTTGTCGCGGGAGCTCAGGGTGTCGCCGGTCTCCGCGGTCGCCAGCTTGGGCAGCAGGACGATCTCGCCGGCCATGGCGGACGCCTTCGGCTTCAGTTCGGTGCCGACGGTCGCCTGGATGCTGCCGATGCGCTCGTCGTTGTCGTGGTCCGGGTGGGCCTCGTCGGCCTTGCCGAAGTGCGAGCGGTGCCCGGAGACGTGCACCGTGTCGTCGGTCTTGAGGGTGCCCGAGAAGACGCGCACCATCGACAGCCGGCCCGCGAAGGGGTCGGTCGTCGTCCGGATCACCTGGGCGACCAGCGGCGCCTTGGGGTCGGTGGGGGCCGGGCCGGTGTTCTCACCGGTGAGCCGGATGAAGTCGGGGTTCGGGTGCAGGCTGGGCGTCGGGAAGCCGTGCTCGATGAGCGACAGCAGCTCCTCGGTGCCGAGGCCGCTCGTGGCGACGACCGGCACGACCGGGAACAGGTTGGCGTGCGCCGTGGCCTTCATCAGGTCGTCCAGCAGGTAGTCGCGGCCCGGGTCCTCGCCCTCGAGGTACTTCTCCATCAGCTCGGCGTCGTCGGCCTCCTGGATCAGCCCCTCGATCAGCGGACCGCGGTGCATCTCGATGAGGTCGTCGTGCTCGCCGCCGGCCTCCCGCAGGACCGGCTCGCCGCCGCCGCTGTAGTCGCGGAACCGCCGCGACAGGACGCCCACGGTGCCGCTGATGCCCGAACCGGTGCCCACGGGGACGTGGGTGGGCAGGACGCCCTCGCCGAACGTGGCCTTCAACTGGTCCACCACCGCTTCGAAGTCGGTGTGGGCGGCGTCCAGCTTGGTCAGCGCGATGACGCGGGGCAGGTTGGCCTCGCGGCACTCCTCCCACAGCGCCTGGGCCATGCCGTCGATGCCGTCGGCGGCGACGACGAAGATCGCGGCGTCCGCGGCGCGGATGCCCGCGCGCAACTCGCCGACGAAGTCGGGGTGGCCGGGGGCGTCCAGCAGGTTGACGAGCGTGTCACCCGTCTCGAGCGAGGCCAGATAGAGCTGGGAGAGGCGCTCCGGATCGTCCTTTTCGCCTCTGTAGCCGGCGACGCGCGCCCGCAGCAACTGCTCGAACAGCGAGGTCTTGCCGGAACCTGCGTTGCCGATCAGCACCACGTTGCGCACATCGTCGGGGTTGGTCACCTGGAACTGTGCGTTGTTCACCTTCGAACTCATGGGGAATACCCTGCACCCCGACCCAAGGCGCCGCAAACGGTCTCGCGAGTTCGGGGAGGCGTCCCGGCCGCCCCGGAGCGGGGGCCGAGGGGACGCCACCGGCGGCCGGGTGCGGCGGTTCTCGACGTTTTGACCGGCCCCGTCCCCGACGGGTAATCTAAAGCGCTGTTGCGCTCTGGCATGCCGCTGATGTGGCCCGGGCCACGCACCTACCGAAGTCAGCTCAACCAACGGAAGATGGTCACCGACCGTGTCTACGTACAGCCCTAAGCCTGGCGAGATCACCAGGAACTGGCACGTCATCGATGCCGAAGACGTCATCCTCGGCAAGCTCGCGGTTTCCTGCGCCACGCTGCTGCGCGGGAAGCACAAGCCGACCTTCGCCCCGCACGTGGACGGCGGTGACTTCGTGATCGTCGTCAACGCATCGAAGATCGCGTTGACCGGCAACAAGGCCCAGACGAAGATGGCCTACCGTCACTCCGGCACGCCCGGCGGGCTGCGGGCCGTGCCCTACGGCGAGTTGCTGGCCAAGGATCCCCGCAAGGCCGTCGAGCGTGCGGTCTGGGGCATGATGCCCAAGAACCGGCTCAGCCGGCAGCTCATGGGCAAGCTCAAGGTCTACGCCGGCCCCGAGCACCCGCACGCCGCCCAGAAGCCGCAGCCGTACGTGATCACCCAGATCGCCCAGTAGTTCAAGGAAGCATTCAGTGACTGACACCGTCGAAACGACCGTCCCCGAGGACGAGATCACTCCTTTCGTTGACGAGCAGGAGCGCGAGATCGCGTACCGCTCCGAGGCCACCCCGTCCTCGGCCGCCCCGGGCAGCCGTCCGGCCGTCGTCGCTCCCGGCGCGGCGACCGGGCGCCGCAAGGAAGCCATCGCCCGCGTGCGGCTCGTCCCCGGTACCGGCCAGTTCCGGATCAACGGGCGCTCGCTGGAGGACTACTTCCCGAACAAGCTGCACCAGCAGACCATCAACGAGCCGTTCGAGACCGCCGCGGTCATGGGCTCCTACGACGTGATCGCGAAGATCGTCGGCGGAGGGGTCACCGGCCAGGCCGGCGCGCTGCGGCTCGGCATCGCCCGGGCCCTCAACGCCGTGGACGCCGAGGCGTCCCGTCCGGCGCTGAAGAAGGCCGGGCTGCTGACGCGCGACGCCCGCGTCAAGGAGCGCAAGAAGGCCGGCCTCAAGAAGGCCCGCAAGGCCCCGCAGTACAGCAAGCGCTGATTCTCGACAGCGCGACGGCCGTCCGGTTCCCGGGCGGCCGTCGCGCCGTTCCGGCACCCGCCGCGCGCCGCCGACCATCGGGGCGGTCCGCTGGGTAGGGTGCCGCCGTCAGGACGCATCTTCCCCGGAGGTCCTCCATGTCCTTGAGCACCGCGCCGCGCGCACGCTCCGCAGCCCGAACCCTTCACCGTCCGGACGCCCGCCCGGCGGCCCCGGTCGCCCACCCGATCTCCCCGGTCAGCGTCCGGACGCCGTCGGCGCCGGCGGCGCCGACGGGTCGGCGCCGCCGCCGGCCCCCCGCCGAGCTGCGGATCACGCTGCCGCGCACCGCCGCCCTGACCGTCGGCGGACTGGCGTTCGGTGGCGCGACGGCCGCGCTCGCCGTCACCGGCCTGGCCGAGTTGGCATCCGTCGCGGTGTTCCCTCTGCTGCTGCCCGTGCTCCTGGCGGCCGCCGTGGTCGGGGTCGCCCGGCTCGAGTCGTGGGCGCCGCTCGCCTGGCAGGAGTGGCGCGGACCGCTCGGCTACGCCTCCGTGGCCCCGTGGGCGGTCCTGCAGTTCGCCGTGGCGGCGGTTCCGGAACTCGCCCTGCCGTGGTGGCTCCCGCCGGCCGCCGGCCTGCTGGTGGCGGCCCCGTTCCTGTGGTCGGCCGTCGGTCCCGCGCGGCTGCGGCCCCGGCTCCGGCCGCGACCCGACGCGCACGGCCGGCGCGGCGCCGTGCTCGCGGGGGTGGCGTTGTCGGTGCTGACCCTCTCGGTGGCGCGTCCCGGCCCCGGCGTCTTCGGCGTGGCGGCCCTGACCGTGCTGTTCGCCGTCGCGGCCCTGGCTCCCCGCGGGTTGGCGGACGCTGGCGCCACCTGGTCCGGGAAGCACTGGGCCGCGCTCACCTGGGGGGCGTGGGTCGCATGGGCCGCGGGTCCGCTGGCGGCCGGGGTGCCTGCGTTCGCGCATCCCGCCGGCCTGGCCGGGCTCGTGCTTGCCGCCGGGGCGCCGCTGCTGGTGGTCGGCCGCCGCTGAGGGCGTCCGCTCACACCTTGCGGATGCGGATCCACTCGATGTCGTGCCGGGGGCCCTTGCGCAGGATGACGGTGGCGCGGCCCCGGGTGGGCAGGATGTTCGAGGTGAGGTTGGGGCCGTTGATCGTGTCCCAGACCTCCCCGGCGGTCTGGATCGCCGCCTCCGTGTCCAGTTCGGCGTACCGCCGGAAGTAGGACTGCGGGTTCCGGAAGGCCGTGTCCCGCAGCATCATGAACCGCTCGATGTACCACCGGCGCAGGTCCTGCTGTGCGGCGTCCACGTAGACCGAGAAGTCGAAGAAGTCCGAGACCGCCAGCGACATGAAGCCGTCCATGCGGCGCCGGGGCGGCTGCAGCACGTTCAGGCCCTCGACGATGAGCACCTGGGGCCGGCGGATCACGATCCGCTCATCGGGGACGATGTCGTAGATCAGGTGCGAGTAGACCGGGGCGCTGACCTCCTCGGCGCCGGATTTGACGTCCATGACGAACTGCAGCAGCGCCGCCCGGTCGTAGGACTCGGGGAACCCCTTCCGCTGCATGAGACCCCGCTCGGCGAGGACCCGGTTCGGGTAGAGGAAGCCGTCGGTGGTGATGAGCTCGACGCGCGGGTGCCCCGGCGTCTGGGCGAGCAGTTGGCGCAGCAGCCGCGAGGTGGTCGACTTGCCCACCGACACCGAGCCCGCCACGCCGATCACGAACGGCGTGCGGCGCTCGGCGAGGTTCAGGAAGTCGTGGGTCGTGTCGTACAGGTGACCGGTGTGGCGGACATAGAGACTGATCAGCTCGGTCAGCGGGGCGTACACCTGTCGTACCTGGTCGAGGTCGATCGGGTCCTGACTGGACCGGGCGGCCCGGACCATCTCCTCGGTCACGTGCACGGGGATGCTGTCGGTGAGCTTGGCCCACTCCTCGCGGGTCCGGCAGACGTAGGGGCCGTACGGGTCCCGCTCGGGAGCCTCTGACATGGCCGCGATCCTAGTCCCGCTGGGGCGGACGGTGAGCGCCGCGGGCGCGAGTCGGGCGGACGGGTGTGGGCGCTAGTGTGTGCGCCATGTGCGGAATCATCGGCTATGTGGGCCCCCGCAACGCGGAGACGGTCGTCATCGACGGACTGCGGCGGATGGAGTACCGGGGGTACGACTCGGCGGGCATCGCCGTCCTGAGCGATGGGGTGCTGTCGGCCCGCAAGAAGGCCGGGAAACTGATCAACCTGGAGACGGAGCTGGAGGTCGAGCCGCTGCCGTCGGCCCAGCTCGCCATCGGGCACACGCGGTGGGCGACGCACGGCGCCCCCAACGACGTCAACGCTCACCCACACCTGTCGTCGAACGGCCGAATCGCCCTCGTCCACAACGGCATCATCGAGAACTTCGCCGAGTTGCGTGCCGAGGCGGAGTCGCGCGGGGCGGTCTTCCGCTCCGAGACCGACACCGAGGTGGCCGCCCAGCTGCTGGGTCTCGAGGTCGCCGACGGCACCGAACTCGGCGACGCGATGCGCGCGATCTGTCGACGGCTGGAGGGGGCCTTCACCCTGGTGGCGATCGACGCGGCGGAGCCGGACCGGATCGTCGCGGCGCGCCGCAACAGCCCGCTCGTCGTGGGCGTCGGCGAGGGCGAGATGTTCGTGGCCTCCGATGTGGCGGCGTTCATCGAGTTCACCCGCGAGGCCGTCGAGATGGGCCAGGACGAGGTCGTCGAGGTGACCCGGGACGGGTTCCGCGTGACCGACTTCGCCGGCCATGAGGTGCAGGGCAAGCCCTACCACGTCGACTGGGACCTCAGCGCCGCCGAGAAGGGCGGCTACGACTGGTTCATGCGCAAGGAGATCTACGAGCAGCCGAAGGCCGTGCAGGACACCCTGCTGGGCCGGTACAACGCCAAGCGCGAACTGACCCTCGACGAGATCCGGATCGCCGACTCCGACCTCAAGCGCGTCGACAAGATCATCGTGGTGGCCTGCGGCACCGCGTTCTACGCAGGCCTCGTCGCCAAGTACGCCATCGAGCACTGGTGCCGCATCCCGTGCGAGGTCGAGATCGCGTCCGAGTTCCGCTACCGCGACCCGATCGTCACCCCGAACACGCTGCTCGTGACGATCTCCCAGTCCGGCGAAACCGCCGACACCCTGATGGCCGTGCGGCACGCGCGCGAGCAGGGCGCGAAGGTCGTCGCGATCTGCAACACCAACGGCGCCACGATCCCGCGCGAGTCGGACGCCGTGATCTACACCCACGCCGGTCCCGAGATCGGGGTGGCGTCCACCAAGGGGTTCACCACGCAGATCGCCGCCGCCTACTTGCTGGGGCTCTACCTGGCGCAGGTGCGCGGCACGAAGTTCGGCGACGAGGTGGCCGCGGTGATGGCCGAACTGGAGTCCATGCCGGCCAAGATTCAGCAGGTGCTCGACAACACCGGACAGATCCACGCGCTGGCGCAGCGGCTGCGCGACACGAAGTCCGTGCTGTTCCTCGGCCGGCACGTCGGTTACCCGGTCGCCTTGGAGGGCGCCCTCAAGCTGAAGGAGATCGCCTACCTGCACGCGGAGGGCTTCCCCGCCGGCGAACTCAAGCACGGGCCGATCGCCCTCGTCGAGCAGGACATGCCGATCTTCGTGGTGGTGCCGCCGCGCGGTCGCGATCAGTTGCACGACAAGGTCATCTCCAACATCCAGGAGGTGCGGGCACGCGGGGCGCACACGATCGTGCTGGTCGAGGAGGGCGACACCACCGTCGAGCCGTACGCGGACGAGATCGTGTACCTGCCGAAGGCGTCCACCCTGTTGCAGCCGCTGCTCGCCACGGTGCCGCTGCAGATCTTCGCGTGCCAGGTCGCGACGCTGCTCGGCCACGACGTCGATCAGCCGCGCAACCTCGCGAAGTCCGTCACGGTCGAGTAGCCGGCCGTGCAGCGGCACGGGAGTGGGGGTGCGGGAGTGGGGGTGCGGTGATCGTCGGGGTCGGCGTCGACGTGTGCTCGGTCGACCGGTTCTCGGCCGCCGCGGCGCGGCCGGGATTCCTGGAACGCGTCCTCCACCCGGACGAGCGAGCCGGGTCGGCGGCGTCCCAGGCCGGGCGCTGGGCGGTGAAGGAGGCGTTCGCCAAGGCGTTGGGGGCGCCGTCGGGTCTGGCGTGGCTCGACTGTCACGTGATCCGCACGGAGTCCGGCCGGCCGGTGGTCGAGACCACCGGCACCGTGCGGTCCCGCATGACCGAACTGGGCGTCTCGACCGTGCACGTGTCCATCAGTCACGACGCCGGCGTCGCTCTCGCCATGGTGGTCTGCGAGGGTGAGCCGTGAGCCCCGAACTCGACTCCGGCCCGGGCGCCGAACTCGACGCCGACCCGGCCCCCGAACTCGACGCCGACCCGGCCTCCGGCCCGGCTCCCGGAACGACCGCCGGGCTCGACATCGGAGCCGAGATCGCCCGGGTCCGCGCGGCGCGCGGATGGACGATGCGCGAACTAGCGCGGCGCTGCGGCGTGGCCGACACCACCATCTCCCGGATCGAGCACGGCACCATCGAACCCACCGTCGCCGTGGCGTCCCGCGTCCTCGCCGCGCTCGGGCGATCGCTGGTGGTGATCGAGGGCGGTCCGCGGCCTGGCCCGCCCGCGTTGGTGTCGGGCGGCCTGGAGGAGGCGTTGGTCGGCTGCCTGGACGCCGTGCTCCAAGTGTTGGACAGCATGGGGTGTTCGCGCCCGCGCTTGACCGAGGACGGGCACCTTCTGGTCGACGTCCCGCCCGGCTGGCACCCACGCGACGGCTACGCCCTCTCGGCCGAACTGTTTGGAGCGGTCGGGCAGTTGGTCCCGGTGCTCACCCACGAGGATGCCGAGGAGGCCGCGATCGCGACCGCGCGCGAACTGGGGTCCGGTTTGGCCTGACGGGTCGGGGAGAGTGTCGTTGCGCGGGGTGGTTTGCTGCGTATCCGCAGCAGGCCTAGCCAAAGCCCTAATCGAGCCGTTCTGGTGCGGCGTATCCGCAGCGGGCCTAGTCAAAGCCGCATCGAGTCGTTCGGGGTGCTGCCTCTCCGCAGCGGGCCTAGCCAAAGCCGTAATCGAGCCGTTCGGGTGCCACTTGACCGACAGATCCGGCCCTGTTGGCGAGTTTCTCCTCCGCATCACGCCGGACGCGCTGAGCCGCGATGCTCGCCGGTGCTGCGTATCCGCAGCGCCGGCTGTCGCTGATATGGCTCTGGCAAGGCATGCTGCGAATACGCAGCAATCTAGCCAGCGAGGACGCGTCTCCGGGCGCGGCGTCCGCACCACGGTGCGGTGGGCGCTCATCGCCAGCCCACCGACGCGTCTCCGGGCGCGGCATCCGCACCCTAGAGTGACGACCATGTACGCGGTGTACTCAGTGGAGGAGATTCGGCGGGCCGAGGAGGCCACGGGCGACCTGCTCGCGTCCGGCGCGCTGATGCAGCGCGCGGCGTCCGGGTTGGCCCGGGTGGTGCTGGCCGAACTCCCGCACGGGGGGGCGGTCCTGCTGTGCGTGGGCCCGGGCAACAACGGCGGCGACGCCCTGTGGGCCGGGGTCCGGCTGCTGCGGCACGGCGTGCGGGTCACGGCCTGGCGGGTGGCGGACGCCGTGCACGCGGAAGGCTGGGCGGCGTTCGAGGCCGCGGGGGGCCGCTCCGTCGACGCCGTGGGGGCGCTCGAGATGCTCGCCGACGTCGACCTGGTGGTCGACGGCGTCCTCGGCATCGGCGGCCGTGGGGGCCTGCGCGGGCCAGCCTCGGTCTTCGCCCGGGCGTGCGCGGACACCGCCACCCCGGTCGTGGCCGTCGATCTGCCATCCGGGCTCGAGGGCGACTCCTGCCGGCCCTTCGAGTCGTTCCAGGCGACCGTCACCGTCACGTTCGGCGGCCGGAAGGCGTGCCAGGTGCTGCAGCCGGCGGCGTCCAGGTGCGGCCGCGTCGAGGTCGTCGACATCGGCCTCGAGCTCGGCGAGCCGCTGCTGACGGGCTGGCACGCCGCCGACGTGGTCGCCCACTACCCGTGGCCGGACGCGGCGTCCGACAAGTACGCCCGAGGCGCGGTGGGGGTGGACACCGGCTCCGCCCAGTACCCCGGCGCCGCCGTGCTGTCGACGATGGGGGCCGTGTACGGCGGGGCCGGCTTCGTGCGGTACCTCGGCCCCGCCCGGGACGCCGTCGTGGCCGCCCTGCCCAACGTCGTCACCGCCCCCGGGCAGGTGCAGGCCTGGCTCGTGGGCTGTGGCTGGGGGCAGCGTGTCGACGGACCCCAGGTGCTGGGCCAGGTCCTCGAATCGGGCCTGCCGGTCGTCGTGGACGCCGAAGCCATCGGGATGCTGGGCGCCGGGCCGGTCGGCCCCGGCGTCCTGCTGACGCCGCACGCCGGGGAACTAGCCGCCCTGCTGGGCGTGGCGCGGCCGGAGGTGGTGGCCGACCCCGTGGCCGCCGTGCGGAGGGCGGCCGCCCAGACCGGCGCGACGGTCCTGCTCAAGGGCGCCACCCAGTACGTCGCCGAGCCCGACGGCCGGGTCACCCTCGCCGTGCCCGGGCCGGCGTGGACGGCTCAGGCCGGTTCGGGCGACACGCTCGCCGGGCTGTGCGCCGCCATGCTGGCGGCCGGCCGGACGCCGCGGGTCGCCGCGCTGCTGGGCGCCTCGCTCCAGGCGATCACGGCCCGCAACCACCCCGGCCCGCACCCGCCGCAGGACCTCGTCCGGCGGGTGGCGGACGTCCTGCCCGTGCTCCGCGGGGAGTGACCGGCCCCCCGGTGCGGCCGTGGCGGTCGGGCACCGGTGCTTCGCGGGGTGACCCCCGGGGCGTCCGGGTCAGGCGGGATTTCGACCGCCGGGAGGCGCGGGCGTAGAATCCCTGGGACCAACGACGCCCGGCGGATCTCCGTCCGGGCGCGTCCTATGTGAGAGGCCGACCATGCCCACGAGCCAGGATCCCGCCGGGACCGCCACGCTCGGCGTCCTCGCCGAGGCGGTGCTCCCCGACGGGCGCGCGCTGACGCTGCGGGCGGCCGCGCCCGCCGACGCGCCCGCGATGGTCGAGATCATCCACGCCGCGTTCGGTGCGCGACCGCTGCTGGGCGCCCGCCCCGATGCCCTGAACGAGACCACGGCCACCATCACCCAGGCCCTGCTCGGCGGGACCGGCTACCTGGCCCACGTCGCCGGACGGCCGGCCGGGGCGATCCTGGTCTCCCAGGACGGGGCCGCCGTGCGGCTCGGGCGGGTGTCCGTGCACCCTGACTTCCAGCGCCTGGGCGTCGCCTCCTTCATGGTGCGCGGGCTGCTGGAGTCGATGGCGGCCCGCGGCGCCGGCCTGGTCACGCTGCTCGCGCGCCGCGAGTTCCCGCGGCTGCGGCAGTTCTGGGAGTCCCACGGCTTCCGGCTGATGGGGGAGGAAGGCAACTGCTGGGTGCTGGGGCTGCACCTGCCGGTCGTCGCCGAGGTGCCCGACGCGGACGCGATGCGCGCCCTCGGGCGGGCGCTGGCGCCGCTGCTGCGCGCCGGCGATCTGGTGATCGCCTCCGGGGACCTGGGCGCGGGCAAGACGACGTTCACCCAGGGTCTCGGCGAAGGCCTGGGGGTCGAAGGGCCCATCATCTCGCCGACGTTCGTGCTGGCCCGGGTGCACCGGTCGCTGGTCGGCGGGCCGGCGCTGGTGCACGCCGACGCCTACCGCCTCGGCGGCTTCGCCGAACTCGAGGACCTCGACCTGGAGGAGTCGCTCGCCGACTCCGTGACCGTCATCGAGTGGGGCACCGGGGTCGCCGAGGCTCTCGCGCCCGAGCGTCTCGAGGTGGCCATCCGGCGGGGCCTCGACCCCGCCGACGAGACCCGATGGGTCTTCCTGACCCCGCGCGGGCGCTGGCGGCGCGAGGCACTCGCCGCCGCCGTCGCCGGCCTCGGGGAGTCCGCATGAGCGTCACCCTGTTCATCGACACCTCGGCCGACGTGCGCGTGGGCGTGGCGGTGGCCGGTCGGCCCGCCGGCCGGGGCGTGCTCACCGACCGCCGGGCCCACGCCGAGCAGCTGATGCCGCTGGTGAACCGGGCGCTGGCGGAGGCCGGCGCGCGTCTGGCCGACGTCGACCGGATCGTCGTCGGGGTCGGCCCCGGGCCCTTCACCGGCCTGCGCGTGGGCGTCGTCACGGCGACCACGCTGGGACTGGCGCTGGGGCGTCCGGTCACCGGGGTGTGCAGCCTCGACGCCGTCGCCCGCCAGTGGGCGGACGCCGGCGCACCGGATCGCTTCGTCGTCGTCAGCGACGCCCGGCGCCGCGAGGTGTACTGGGCCGTGTACGGGGCGGACGGCGTCCGGGAGGACGGGCCGTTCGTCACCGGCCCGGCCCACGTCCCCGCCCTGCCGCTGGGCGGGCCCGGGGCGTCCCTGGTGGGGGAGGCGTCCGGCCCCGTGGAGTTGGACCCGGCCGCGCTGGCCGTGCGGGCCGACCTGTTGGCGGACGCCGGGCTGGAGCCCCTGTACCTGCGGCGTCCGGACGCCGAACTGCCGTCCGCACCGAAGACCACGATCCCCCAGGTGCGGCTGGCGATGGGGCGGGCACGATGATCCTCGGCCGGGCCCACCTGGCGGACCTGCCCGCCATCGCCGGGCTGGAGGACGAGGGCTTCGACCACGCGGCGTGGAGCCCCGACGCGTGGCGCGGCGAGCTCCAGGCCCATGACCGCCTGGTGCTCGTCGCCCGCAGCCTCGCCGACGACGCGGTCATCGGGGTGGCCACCTTCCAGACCGTCTTCGAGGTGGCCGACCTGCACCGGGTCGTCGTGCGCGCCGACCGTCGCGGCCAGGGGATCGGACGCCGCCTGGTGCGCGCCGGCGCCGAGTGGGCCGCCGCGCTCGGGGCCGAGCGGATGATGCTGGAGGTCGACGTCACGAACGTGGCGGCGCGCCGGCTGTACGGGGGCCTGGGCTTCGCGCCGGTGTCCAAGCGGCGCGATTACTACGGCGCCGGCCGGGACGCGTTGGTGATGAGCCTCGACCTGGGGGCGTTCTGGAGGGAGACCGCATGAGTGGGCCGCTGATCCTGGGGATCGAGTCGTCCTGCGACGAGACCGGCGTCGGCATCGTCCGGGGCCACCAACTGCTGGCCAACGAGGTGGCGTCCTCGGTCGACCAGCACGCCCGTTGGGGCGGCGTCGTGCCGGAGGTGGCCTCCCGAGCCCACCTGCAGGCGATGGTGCCCGCGCTGAATCGCGCGTGCGAGAAGGCCGACGTGTCGCTGGACGAGGTGGACGCCATCGCGGTCACCGCCGGGCCCGGGCTGATGGGGGCCCTGGTCGTCGGGTTGGCGTCGGCGAAGGCGCTCGCCGCCGCCTTGAACAAGCCGCTGTACGGGGTCAACCACCTCGTGGGGCACGTGGCGGTCGACATCCTCGAACACGGGCCGCTGGAGCAGCCCTGCGGGGCCTTGCTGGTCTCCGGCGGACACACGAACCTGCTGCGGGTCGACGACCTCACGTCGTCGATCACCGAGGTGGGGTCCACGATCGACGACGCCGCCGGTGAGGCCTACGACAAGGTGGCGCGGCTGCTGGGGCTCGGGTACCCAGGCGGGCCCGTGGTGGACCGCCTGGCCGCGGCGGGAGACCCGCGGGCGATCGCGTTCCCGCGCGGGCTGACGGCCAGGCACGACCTGGAGCGGCACCGGTTCGACTTCTCGTTCTCGGGGCTCAAGACGGCCGTCTCGCGGTGGGTGGAGACGGCGCGCCTCGAAGGGCGCGAGGTGCCGGTCGCCGACGTGTGCGCTTCGTTCCAGGAGGCGGTCTGCGACGTGCTGACCGCGAAGGCCGTCGACCTGTGCGACCATCACGGGCTGGAGCACTTCGTCATCGGCGGCGGGGTGGCCGCGAACTCGCGGCTGCGGGTGCTGCTGGAGGAGCGGTTGGCCGAGCGGGGGGTGACCCTGCGCCGCCCCCGGCCGGGGCTGTGCACCGACAACGGGGCGATGATCGCGGTGCTGGGCGCCGAGGTGGTCGCCGCCGGGCTGCCCCCGTCGGCGCCCGACCTGGGCGCGGACTCGGGCCTGCCGATCTCGACCGTGCTGGTGTGACCCCGCCGCCGGAGGGGCCCGAGCGGGCGCTGGGGGGGGGCCGGTTCCGGGGTCGGTCGACGGACAGTGCAGTAGATCTAGGGTGGTCTGCCCCACCGGATCTACTGCGTTGTCTGCCGAATGGCGGCATCACCGGGTCTGATGGTCGATCGGGGCCGGACCCTGCCATCCGTGACAGGATGCCCGGCGTGACGCTGTCGACTCGCCGCACCCGGGCGAACCTCCTGCTGCTGCTGTGCGCCGCGATCTGGGGCTTCGCGTTCGTCGCCCAGGTCGCCGGCGCCCACGTCGGCGCGTTCACCTTCAACGCCACCCGGTTCGCGCTCGGCGCGGCGTCCCTGCTGCCCGTCGTCGCGGTGCTCGACCGGCGCGGCGCCGTCACCCGGGCTCAGGGCACCGCCCGCTGGCGGGACGCGCTGGCTCCCGGTGCGCTGTGCGGCGTGTTCCTGGCGACGGCATCCACGTTGCAGCAGAAGGGCATCGAGTCGACCACCGCGGGCAATGCGGCGTTCGTCACCGGCCTGTACGTGGTGATGGTGCCGCTCGTCGGCGTGTTCCTGGGCCACCGGATCACGCGCACGATCTGGCTGGGGGTCTCGTTCGCCGTCGTCGGCCTGTACCTGCTGACCATGACCGAGGGCATCGCCCGCATGAACCCCGGCGACCTGCTCTGCCTCGTCAGCACCGTCTTCTGGACCAGCCACATCCTCGCCATCGGCCGCTTCGCCCGGCGCTGCGACCCGCTCCGGCTGTCCGTGGTCCAGTTCGCTGCCTGCTCGGCGTACTGCGCGGTCGGCGCGCTCGCGACCGAGTCGACCCCGTTCACCGGGCTGCACACGGCGGTCGTCCCGCTGCTGTACGCCGGCGTGGTCAGCGTCGGCGTCGCCTACACCCTCCAGGTCGTCGGCCAGCAGGACGCCCTCGCCTCCCACGCAGCCCTGATCATGAGCCTGGAGACCGTGTTCGGCGCCGTCGGCGGTGCCCTGCTGCTGGGCGAGCGGATGGCCCCGATCGGGTACCTGGGCGCCGGTCTCATGCTGGTCGGGATCGTGCTGTCCCAACTCGAGCCGCGGCGCCGCGACGCGCACCCGGTCCCGGTGCCCGAGCCGCCGTCGACGGCGCTCGACGACGAACCGCTCGTCGACGAGCCGCTCGCCGGCGAGGCGGGCGTGGGCGTCCGGCGGGAGCGGTGATGGCGTACACCCCGATCGTCGGCACCCTCGCGTACGTGCTGCGGGGCGACGAGGTGCTGATGGTGCATCGCAGCGCCCGGGCCGACGACCAGCACCTCGGCAAGTACAACGGGCTCGGCGGCAAGCTCGAGCCCGGCGAGGATGTGGTCGCCGGGATCCGGCGCGAGTTGCGGGAGGAGGCGTCCATCGAGGCCACGGCGCTGCGGCTGCGGGGCACGATCAACTGGCCCGGCTTCGGGCCCGCCGGCGAGGACTGGCTCGGGTTCGTCTTCGTCGTGGACGCCTTCACCGGGACGCCCCCGGACGCCAACGCCGAAGGTACCCTGCACTGGGTCCCGCGGGCACAGGTGCTCGACCTGCCGCTGTGGGAGGGCGACTACACCTGGCTGCCGCTGGTGTTCGACGAGGCCGTGGGCCAGTTCCACGGCGTGATGCCCTACGCCGACGGGCGCCCCACCGGCTGGACGGTGTCGGTCCTGCCCTCCTGAGGGGCCCGACGCCTCGGGTTCGCGACAGACGCTCGCCCCGCACCCCGAGGAGACGTCGCCCGCCCGAGGGTTCCGCCGGGTGGCGTCAGTCGCGGGCCAGCAGGAGCTCGTCGACCCGGAGGGCTCAGCGGACGATCGTCGTGCCGTCGGGCCGCTGGACGTCGGCGCGTCCGACGCCGCGGTAGAGGCTCAGCCCGGACAGGAAGGCGCCGACGGCGATGATGAGCGTCCCCAGCAGCGAGGTGGGCAGCGGGTTGATGAACTCCTTGCTCCGGTCGGCCGAGATGGCCAGGTACTGCTGCCAGATCTGGAAGGTGCCGTAGCCGAGCACGCCCAGGCCGGCCAACACGATGAGGACGCCGACGATGGTGCCGACCTTGGAGACGATTCTCATGGGGGTCAGCATAGGCAGCCCCGCCGGGACGCCGGCCACCGCGACGCGCGTCCGAGGCGCCACCCGGCGGGCATGATGGGACGGGTCAGCGGGAGGGTGGCGATGGATCTGCAGACGGCCGAGTGGCTGGTGTCGGCGGACGCCGGGCGGGCCCTGGCGCTGGCCGCCGCCCAGCCCGATCCCGAGTCGCTGGCGGCGGCGACCCGGCTGCGGGCCGCCCATCCCCCGGAGCGGGCGGCCGCCGCCCTGGACCAGGTCGTACTGCGGGCCCGGGCCCGCCGGAAGTTCGGCGACGCCGCGGACGCCTACTTCTGGACGGCCGCCGGGCTCGAACAGGCCACCCGCCCGGCGGTGTCGACCCGCCGCGCCGCCCGGTTCGCCGCCTCGGGTGCCGTCGAACTCGTCGACCTGGGCTGCGGCCTGGGCCTGGACGCCGCCGCGGCGGCCGCCGCCGGGTTGGCCGTGACCGCGGTGGAGCGGGACCCGGTGACCGCGGTGCTGGCCGCCGCCAACCTCGCCCGGGTGCCCGGCGCCCGCGTGCGGGTGCTGACCGGGGACGCCGAAGCCCTCGCGCCGGAGCTGTTGGCCGGCGGGGCGGCCGTCTTCTGCGACCCCGCCCGCCGGACCGCGGCCGGCCGCAGTTGGCGTATCGAGGATCTCAGCCCGCCCTGGCCGTTCGTGCGGACGCTGCTGGACGGGTCCCGGCCGGCGTGCGTGAAGCTCGGGCCCGGTCTCCCGCTCGGCCTGATCCCGGACGAGGTCGAGGCCGAGTGGCTCAGCGACGCCGGGGACGTCGTCGAGGCGGCGCTGTGGGCGGGTCCCGGCACGACGCCCGGCCGGCGGCGCGCGGTGGTCGACGGCGCCGAACTGGTCCGGGACGCCGCACTGCCGGCCCCGCCGGTGGGTCCGGTGGGCGCCCACCTCTACGAGCCCGACGGGGCCGTCATCCGGGCCGGGCTGGTGCCAGCCGTCGCCGAGCAGGTGGGCGGCTGGCGGGTGCACGAGGGGGTGGCGTACCTGACGGCGTCCGGCCTGGTGCCCACCCCGTGGGCGGAGGCGTTCGAGGTGCTGGAGGTGCTGCCCCACCAGGAGAAGGCGCTGCGGGCGTGGGTGCGGGAGCGGGGCGTCGGCATCCTGGAGATCAAGAAGCGGGGGGTGGACGCCGACCCGGCGGCCCTGCGGCGGCGGCTGCGCCCCGCCGGCCCCCACGCCGCGACGCTGGTGCTGACGCCGACGGCGTCCGGGGCGGTCGCGCTGGTGGTGCGCCGGTGCCGCCCGTAGGGCGTCGCCCCTGGTGCCCGGACGGGCCGGGGCGGAGCCGAGCACGGAGCCTCGGTTAGCACTCAAGTTGCCCGAGTGCTAGGCCGCGAGTAATGTCCCGGTTAGCACTCACCTCCCGAGTGTGCCAACCCCATGGCGGCACCCGCGACGACGCCTGTGGGCGGCAACCTTGGAGCAAAGTCGGACGCCGAGGCGTCCCCCATGAACAGAAAGGGCAGATCAGTGGCCGTCACCATCAAGCCGCTCGAGGACCGCGTCCTCGTCCAGACCCTCGAGGCCGAGACCACCACCGCCTCGGGCCTGGTCATCCCCGACACCGCGAAGGAGAAGCCGCAGGAGGGCAAGGTCATCGCGACCGGCCCCGGCCGCACCGACGACTCCGGCAAGCGCATCCCGCTGGATGTGGCCGAGGGCGACATCGTCATCTTCTCGAAGTACGGCGGCACCGAGGTCAAGTACGGCGGGCAGGAGTACCTGCTCCTCAACGCCCGCGACATTCTCGCCGTCGTCGTCAAGTGACGACGCTCCGCTAGCAGCGAAGGAAACGAAACACACATGGCAAAGATCCTTCAGTTCGACGAGGAGGCGCGCCGCTCGCTCGAACGCGGCGTGGACGCCCTCGCCAACACCGTGAAGGTGACGCTCGGCCCCAAGGGCCGCTACGTCGTCCTCGACAAGAAGTGGGGCGCGCCGACGATCACCAACGACGGCGTGACCGTCGCCAAGGAGGTCGAGCTCACCGATCCGTACGAGAACCTCGGCGCTCAGCTCGCCAAGGAGGTCGCCACCAAGACCAACGACGTGGCCGGTGACGGCACCACCACGGCGACGGTGCTGGCCCAGGCGCTGGTCCACGAGGGCCTGCGGGCCGTGGCCTCGGGTGCGAACCCGATGGGGCTCAAGCGCGGGATCGAGGCGGCCGTCGAGGCCGTCGAGGCCGAGCTGAAGAAGAACTCCCGCGCGGTCGAGACCACCGACGACATGGCGTCGGTCGCCACGATCAGCTCCCGGGACGCCGAGATCGGCGCCCTGATCGCCGAGGCGTTCGACAAGGTCGGCAAGGACGGCGTCATCACCGTCGACGAGTCCAACACGATGGGCACCGAGCTCGAGTTCACCGAGGGCATGCAGTTCGACAAGGGGTACATCTCCGGCTACTTCGTGACCGATCCCGATCGGCAGGAGGCGGTGCTCGAGAACCCGTACATCCTGCTCCACTCCGGCAAGATCTCGTCGATGAACGAGCTGCTGCCGCTGCTGGAGAAGGTCATCGCGGCGTCCGGCCAGCTCGTGATCATCGCCGAGGACGTCGACGGCGAGGCCCTGTCCACGCTCGTCGTGAACAAGATCCGCGGCACGTTCTCGTCGGTGGCCGTCAAGGCCCCGGCCTTCGGCGACCGCCGTAAGGCGATGCTGGAGGACATGGCGATCCTGACCGGCGGCACCGTGGTGTCGACCGACGTCGGCCTCAAGCTCGACCAGGTCGGCCTGGACGTGCTGGGCCGCGCCAAGCGCGTCGTGGTCACCAAGGACAACACCACGATCGTCGACGGCGCCGGCGATCCGGAGGCCGTCAAGGCCCGGGTCGTGCAGCTTCAGGCCGAGATGTCCCGCACCGACTCCGACTGGGATCGCGAGAAGCTGCAGGAGCGGGTCGCCAAGCTGGCCGGAGGCGTGTGCGTCATCAAGGTGGGCGCCGCGACCGAGGTCGAGCTCAAGGAGAAGAAGCACCGCATCGAGGACGCCGTGTCCGCGACGCGCGCCGCGATCGAGGAGGGCATCGTCGCCGGTGGCGGCTCCGCCCTCGTGCACGCCGGGGCGGTCCTGGCCGACGGCCTCGGCCGCGTGGGCGACGAGCGCTCCGGCGTCCGGATCGTCGCCAAGGCGGTCAACGAGCCGCTGCGGTGGATCGCGGAGAACGGCGGCGAGCCCGGCTACGTGATCGTGTCCAAGGTGGCCGAGCTCCCCGTGGGCCAGGGCTACGACGGCGCCACCGGCGAGTACGTGGACATGCTCAAGGCCGGCATCATCGACCCGGTCAAGGTCACCCGCTCGGCGCTGGCCAACGCGGCGTCCATCGCGGCGCTGCTGCTCACCACCGAGACGCTGGTGGTCGAGAAGAAGGACGACGACGAGTACGCGGGTCACACCCACTGAGCGCGTGACAGCACGGCGGACGCCGGTCGGGCAGTGCCCGGCCGGCGTCCGTTGCGTTCCGGCCGGCGCGAGTTGTGCCAAGCTCGGGGCATGCGCGTTCTGGTCACCGGCGGTGCCGGCTACATCGGTTCCCACACCTGCGTCCGGCTGCTGGAGGCGGGGCACGACGTGTTCGTCATCGACGACCTGTCCAACTCCGACCAGGAGGCCATCCGGCGCGTCGAGGAACTCACCGGACGCGAGGTCGGGTTCCTCCGGGCGAACGTCCGCGACTCCGGTGAGGTCGACGGCGTGTTCGCCGCCTTCCGGCCCGAGGCGGTCATCCACTTCGCCGGGCTGAAGGCCGTGGGGGAGTCGGTGGCCCAGCCGCTCCTCTACTACCGGGAGAACCTGGGGTCGACGCTCACCCTCCTGGAGACCATGGAGGCCCACGGCTGCTTCACGCTCGTGTTCAGTTCCTCGGCCACCGTGTACGGGGAGGCGTCCGAGCCGCCCTTCGCCGAGACCGCGCCCACCTGGCCCGTGAACCCCTATGGGCGCACGAAGTGGATGATCGAGCACATCCTGGCCGACGTGGCCGCCGCGGACGAGCGCTGGCGCATCGCGGTGCTGCGCTACTTCAACCCGGTCGGCGCCCACGCATCGGGCCGCATCGGGGAGGACCCGGCCGGCATCCCCAACAACCTGTTCCCCTACGTCGCCCAGGTCGCGGTCGGACGCCGCGAGGCGCTGGGCGTCTTCGGCGGCGACTACCCGACCCACGACGGCACCGGCGTGCGCGACTACATCCACGTCGTCGACTTGGCCGACGGGCACCTGGCGGCGCTGGCCAAGCTGGCCGAGCTGACGGGCTGCCACACCTGGAACCTGGGCACCGGGGAGGGGGCGTCCGTGCTGGACGTCGTGCGCGCGTTCTCGAAGGCCGCCGGCCGGCACATCGACTACTCCATTCGGGCGCGCCGGCCCGGCGACGCACCCGTGTCGCTGGCCGACCCGCGCAAGGCGCAGGAGGAGCTGGGCTGGCGGGCCCACCGGACGCTCGAGGAGATGTGCGTCGACACCTGGCGCTGGCAGCAGGCCAACCCCAAGGGCTACTCCTCCTGACGGGCGTCGGCGGCGTCCCGACGGGCCGCTAGGATCGCGGCCGTGCCCACCACGCCGCCCGCCGAGACCGCCGCCATCCCCCGGCTGACGACCGGCGCCGCGGCCGCCCTCGGGTTCTGCGCCACGCTGCTCATCGCGTGGGGCACCACGAACGACGAGTTCTCCTTCGCCGAGTCCGGATGGCCGAACGCGGCCGTCAAGGCGGTCGGCCGGACGATCCCGTGGCCGTTCGACTACGTGGTGATCGTGGCCGGGGCGTGGCTGCTGTGCTGGCTGTGGTGGCGGTTGAGGCCCTGGTCGGGGCCGCTCGGGGTGGTGGTGCGGAAGGGTGACCGGCGGCCCGTGCCCGAGCCGGTCGACGGGCCGGGGGTCCGGCGTCCGCTGTGGGTCTTCGCGGCCTGGGTGCTGCCGTTGCTGCTCGTGCCCCCGGTGCTGAGCGCGGACGCCACCCTGTACGCCGACGCCGGCTACATGGTGAGCCGCGGGGTCAACCCCTACGACGCCGGCCTGGCCGGTGGCGGCGGCCCCTACGCGCCCCAGGTGGATCCGCTGTGGGTGGGCCACGGGGTGGCCTACCCGCCGCTGACGCTCCTGATCAACGGGGCGCTCGTCGCGCTGACCGGCGCCGACCCCTATCTGGCCGTCGTCGCGATGCGGCTCCCGGCCCTGATCGGCGTGGCGCTGATGGCGTTCGCGCTCGTCCGCATCCAGCGGGTTCGGGGCAAGCCCGCGGACGCGGCGTTGTGGTGGGGCGTCCTCAACCCGCTGTGCGTGCTCCACTTCGTCGGGGGCGCGCACAACGACGCGCTGATGGCCGGGGTGTCGCTGACGGCGATCTGGCTGGTGGTCGAGTTTCCGGGCGCGTGGGCGCGCTGGCTGGCCGCTCCCGTGCTGGTGGGGGTGGCGATGGCGCTCAAGCAGCAGGGCGGGCTGACGGTGCTGGCCGTCGCCGGCCTGCCGGTGCTGGACGCCCTCCGCCGCGCCACGCTGGGCCGGCGGCTGTGGCTGCTGGGGTGGCGCACCGCCGGTGTCACCGGCATCGCGGTGGCGACGTTCGCGGCGATCACGGCGGCGTCCGGGCTGGGGCTCGGGTGGACGCGCTGGCTGACGCTCATGGGGGCGGCCGGCACGATCGCCCCGTTCGGCATGATCAGCCAGTACGGGGGCATCCTGCTGCGGTTCGGGGGCGCCGACCCCGGGCCGTTCAAGCTGGTGGTCGCGGTGATCTCGAACGGGGTGCTCCTGGCGGTGCTGGCGTGGGTGGTCATCCGGTGGAGCGACCGTCCGCTGCACGCCGTCGGCTGGGGCTCGCTCGCGGTCGCGATCCTGGGGCAGGCGCTGCACCCGTGGTACGTCCCCTGGAGCCTCGCCGTGCTGGGGCTGGACAAGCTGACGCCGCGGCAGCGGTGGTGGCTGGCGGCCTTCGTGATCGGGTTCGTGGCCTGGCACTCGTTCCAGTCGAGCGTCTGGTACAAGGTCCGCATCTGACCGGGCCAACGGTGCCTGACCCGAGGGGGGATTTCGGTTCAGGCACCTCGGGACCCGGCGGGCCCAGGCCGCCGGGCCACGCTCGGCTCGTGTGGAGTGCGCGCCTATCATGCACGAGTCGGCGCCCACGTGCAAAAAGGCGCGGACCTCGACAATCGGGCCTAGTCCGAGCGGACTTGCAGTCGCTCCGTCGGGGGCTGGGCGCCCCGGTTCTCCGGGTTCGGGGAGTCGAGGGGCTCCGGTGGGCACCCGGCCGCGCGCGGCGGCACCGGGCTAAACTGCCGTGACCGATGACGGAAGGTGCGTGCCGGCAGTGGACCTCAACTCGTTGACCGCCTCGGGGGTGCCCGAGCCCTTCGCCCCGCTGGGACTCACCTTCGACGACGTCCTGCTGCAGCCGGTCGAGAGCGACGTGGTGCCCGCCGAGGTCGACACCTCGACGCTGGTCTCCCGGCGCGTCCGACTGCGGACGCCGTTGCTCTCGTCGGCGATGGACACCGTCACCGAGGTGCGGATGGCCATCGCCATGGCGCGCCAGGGCGGCCTCGGCGTCGTGCACCGCAACATGGCCGCCGACGACCAGGCCCGCATGGTCGACCAGGTCAAGCGTTCGGAGGCCGGCATGGTCGACGAGCCGATCACCACCACGGTCGACGCCACGCTGCGCGAGGTCGACGAGATCTGCGGCCAGTACCGCATCTCGGGCCTGCCCGTCGTGGACGCCGACCGGCGCCTGGTGGGCATCATCACCAACCGCGACATGCGCTTCGAGGACGACCCCGAGCGCCGGGTCGGTGAGGTGATGACCCCGATGCCGCTGGTGACGGGACCCGAGGGCATCAGCTCGGCCGACGCCCTGAAGCTGCTCGCCCGGCACAAGATCGAGAAGCTGCCGCTGGTGGACGCCGAGGGGCGGCTCACCGGCCTGATCACCCTCAAGGACTACGTGAAGGCCGACCAGTACCCGCTGGCCACGAAGGACGAGCAGGGCCGACTGCGGGTCGCCGCGGCCATCGGCACCTTCGGGGACGCCTGGGAGCGGGCCATGCTGCTGGTCGAGTCCGGGGTGGACGCCCTCGTCACCGACACCGCCCACGGCCACAGCCGCTCGGAGATGGACCTCGTCCGGCGACTCAAGGCCGAGCCGATCGCCGCCGACGTCGACATCATCGGCGGCAACGTGGCCACCTTCGAGGGGGCCCGGGCGCTCGTCGAGGCCGGGGCCGACGGGGTCAAGGTGGGCATCGGCCCGGGCTCGATCTGCACGACGCGCGTGGTGGCGGGCGTCGGCGTCCCGCAGATCACCGCCATCTACGAGGCCGCGCGCGCCTGCCGGCCGGCGGGCGTCCCCATCATCGCCGACGGCGGGCTGCAGTACTCCGGCGACATCGCCAAAGCCATCGTGGCCGGAGCCAACGCCGTGATGCTGGGCTCGTTGCTGGCCGGCTGCGACGAGTCGCCCGGCGACCTGGTCTTCATCAACGGCAAGCAGTACAAGAGCTACCGCGGCATGGGCTCCCTGGGGGCGATGCGGGCCCGGGGCAAGCGGGGCTCGTTCGCCTCCGACCGGTACTTCCAGGCGTCGGCCACGACCGACGACAAGTTCGTCCCGGAGGGCATCGAGGGCCAGGTGGCCTACCGGGGGCCGCTGGCCGCGGTGGCCTACCAGCTGATCGGCGGGCTGCGGCAGTCGATGTTCTACTCGGGGGCGCGCACGATCGCGGAGCTCCAACGAAACGGACGCTTCGTGCGCATCACCGCGGCGGGGCTGAGAGAATCGCACCCGCACGACATCCAGATGACGGTCGAGGCGCCCAACTACGCGCGCAACGAGTGAGGAGCAACGCGAATGAACAGCCCTGAGCGCAGCGGACTCTCCCGCCGGGGTGCGCGATGATCGACATCGGGCGCTCGAAGCGCGCCACCACCGTCTACGGGTTCGACGACATCGCGATCGTGCCGACGCGCCGCACCCGGACCCCCGACGACGTCAACCTCGCCTGGACCATCGACGCCCTGACCTTCGACTTCCCGATCATGGCCGCCCCGATGGACTCGGTCATGTCGCCGGCCACCGCGATCGCGTTCGGCCGGATGGGCGGCCTCGGCGTCCTGAACCTGGAGGGGTTGTGGACGCGCTACGACGATCCGGTCCCCGTCCTGGAGGACCTCGCGCGCATCGACGACCCCATCAAGGCCACCAAGAAGATGCAGGCCGTCTACGCCTCCCCGGTGCGCGGCGACCTCGTCGAGGCCCGCCTGCACGAGATCCGGGACGCCGGCGTCCCCGTCGCCGGGTCGCTGTCGCCGCAGCGCGCCCGCGAGTTCGAGTCGATCGTGTCGAAGGCCGGGGTCGACTTCTTCGTGATCCGGGGCACCACGGTGTCGGCCGAGCACGTCTCCGAGCAGGAGGAGCCGGTCAACCTCAAGAAGTTCATCTACGACCTCGACGTGCCGGTCATCGTCGGCGGCTGCGCCACCTACCAGGCGGCCCTCCACCTCATGCGCACCGGCGCCGCCGGCGTCCTCGTCGGGTTCGGCGGTGGCGCCACCGAGAAGACCCGGAACGTGCTGGGCGTCGAGGTACCGATGGCGTCCGCGATCGCCGACGTGGCGGCGGCGCGCCGCGACTACCTCGACGAGTCGGGCGGCCGGTACGTGCACGTCATCGCGGACGGGGCGCTGGGTCGCTCGGGCGACATCGCCAAGGCCATCGCCTGCGGCGCCGACGCCGCCATGGTCAGCACGCCCCTCGCCCGCGCGAAGGAGGCCCCCGGCAAGGGCTGGCACTGGGGGCCGGAGGCCTGGCACCCCACCCTGCCCCGCGGCGAGCGCGCCCGGTTCGAGCAGGTCGGCACCCTCGCCGAGGTCATGTTCGGCCCGTCGGTCACCCCGGACGGCACCATGAACCTGGTCGGCGCCCTGAAGAAGTCGCTGGCGACCTGCGGCTACACCGAAGTCAAGGAGTTCCAGCGGGTCGAGGTCGTCGTCCACAACTGAGGCCGCCCCGGTGGGCCGCTCACCGGCGACGTGCGGCGAGTGCCGCCCGGACCTCCTGCACGAACGTCTCCGGCGCGGTCAGGACCAGCTGGGCGGGGAAGCGGAGCACCACCCAGCCGGCGGCGGCCAGCGCCCGGTCGCGCGCCATGTCGCGCACCCGCTGCTCCCAGGGGCCATGGAAGGCGCGACCGTCGATCTCGGCGACCAGTCGCTGGCGCCGGAACACCAGGTCGCCGACGAAGCGGCGTCCGGACACCTCGATGGTGAGGTTCGCCGTCCAGCCCTGGACGCCGCCGGCGCGCAACGCCGCGTGGGCCGCGCGCTCGGCCTCGGACCAGGGCTGGTCACGGGAGTCCCGCAACAGTGCCCGCCGCCGGTCGTTGCCGGGGCGCTGCGGGGTGAGCGCGAGGGCGTCCCACAGGGCCGCCAGTGGGACGCCCCGGCGGAGGGCGTCGTCGATGGCCGCTCCGCCCAGGGCGTCCACGCGATCGAGGGCCGTCAGTGCGCGGGACGTCACCCGGACACCGTCCAGGCTCATCACCAGGGCCTCGGGGATCGTGCGATCCTCGAAGCGGAACCCGGGCACCGAGCGGCGGCGGGCCGCCGCCCAGCACTCCGTCGGCGGCTCGGTCCAGCCGTGGCACGCGGCCGCCGACTCTCGCACCAGCACCGCCTCGGGATGGGCCGCCATCAACGCTCGCCCCGCCTGGTGCGCGGTCAGATCGCGAGCGGTCTGCGCGTAGACGCCGGGCAGGACCCGGCGCAGCTCGCCCGCGGTCACCGCCCGTCGGACGCGGTGCCGCAGGGCGGGCTCCTCCGCGAGCGCCAGGACTCCGCGGCCGAAGGCCAGGGCCTCGGTCAGGTCGGGATGCACGCCCCCACGATGGGCGCGAGCCGTCACGGGCGGTGGGGGCCTGTGGAAACCTCCCCGCGCGCACAACCGCGAGCGACCCGCCCGATCCGCGCCCCGGCGTCCCTGTTCGTCCGGGTCGCCCGCGATCATGCGCCGGGCCCGTCAGGGCCGGGGCACCGCGGACGCCGCAGCGGCGGCGTCCCGTTCGACGAGCGTGCGCATCCGGGCCTCCTGCTCCGGCGACTGCCTGGCGACGGCGTCCAGCCCCGCCCGGGTCTCGGCGACCACCCGGTCGAGCCCGGCGCGCGAGATGAGGCCCTGTTCGAAGGCCTGCACCGCGCAGCCCGCGTAGGTGTCGTGGAAGAAGATCTGCTCGGCGGCATACGCGGCGCGCTTGTCGGCTGGGGTGTCGACGACGTCGTGGATGAACGCCGCGCGCAGCGTCCCGGGGAACCGCTGCCAGAGTTGCTCGGACAGGATGACGTCGCCCTGCCCCGAGTCGCCCAGGAACACCAGCTGGTACTCGGGGAACAGCGCGTGGTAGTGCTCGACGTTGGCGAGCTTCTTCCCGGCCATCAGGTCGTGGGTCAGCAGCGTCAGGAAGGACCCGGTGATCACCGACGACTGGGCGATGCCGGCCCGGCGCAGCGACGACCGGGTCGCCGTCTCGATCAGGCCGAACGCGTCGGTGGGCCGGGCGGTCACGAACGTCAGGTCGCCGACCGAGAACGGCGCGTCGTGCGGGCCGGCGTCCAAGGCGTCGTAGAGGGCCAGCAGGCCCGGGTAGAGGGTGCCCTTGGGTACCGGTCGTCGCGCAGCCGGCAGATCGCGGTGTCGTCGAGGTCGGAGAGAATCTTCGCCTCCTCCAGGGACAGGGTGCGGGCCTCGGCGGCGATGTGGTCGAGGATCTGCTGCCGGATCCCCCGGTCGTCGACGCCGGCGAACACCAGCCCCTCCAGGTCGTGCACATCGGCGCGGGCGTTGATCTGGTTCTTGAGCCGGGTCAGCTCCTCCCCGCGCGTGGCCAGCAGGATGTCGCGGATCGCCTCCTCGTCCTCCCGGCCGGTCCGCCCCCGCTGCAGCGCGTAGATGACCCCCGCCGCGCTCAGCACCGACAACTCGTGGCGCCGGTCGCGGGCCAGCAGCTGGATCAGCTCGGAGCGGTGATCGGGGCCGACGAGCCGGTTGTCGAGGCTGCCGAACAGCCGGTGCATCTCGTTACCGACGATCATCTCGTTGAGCTCCGCGGTGGTGGCGCCCCGCAGCAGGGCCAGCGCGGAGCGCTCCTCGGCGACGTCGGTCGGGCCCTCGATGAGGGCGCGGAGCAGGGCGGTCTTCTCGGTCATGTCACTCGCTCGGGTCGGTGGGGATCAGGACGGTCAGTTCGGACGCCGCGACGCGCCAGGCCGCCTCGTCGACGGCCTCGACGGCGTCGCCGTCGAGTTGCAGCGGCTGGGGGGTGTCCGGCTGGACGACCAGGTCGTGGGCGCGCCCGTACTCCAGGGCCCGGACGTCGCGCTTCAGCCGCAGCAGCCCCTTGGCTGCGACGGACGCCCACTGCCAGGGCCGCCGGATCGGCACCACGAGCGTGTCCAGGACGCCGTCGTCCGGCCGGGCGTCGGGGAAGACGCGGATGCCGCCGGGGAGGCGGCCGCAGTTCCCGGCCAGGACGCACCAGGTGCGCACCTCGCGCGGGGGGCGTCCGTCGACGGCGAGGCGCACCGGGATGGGGGAGCGGAACAGGTGCACCGCGCCGGCCCCCAGGTAGGCCAGCCAGCGCAGCCACCGCTTGAGCCAGGCCCGCGTGGCCAGCACCGTGGCGGCGTCGTGGCCGAGGCCCGCGACGAAGAGGAACGGCTCCTCGGCCGACCACTCCTCGCCCCGCCGGTGCCGCGACCAGCCGACATCCACCCGGTGGGGTCGCCCGGCCAGGGCGGTGGCGACGTTGCGGGCCAGGGCCCGGGGGCGTAGGCCGAGGTTGCGGGCGAAGAGGTTCGCGGTGCCCAGCGGCACGATGCCGAGCGGCACGCCACTCCCGGCGAGCACGCCGCCCACGACGCGCACGGTGCCGTCGCCGCCGCCGACCACGACGAGCGTCGCGCCGGCGTCCAGGGCCGCCCGCGCCTGGCCGGCGCCGGGGTCGGCGACCGTCGTGGTGAGCACCGTCAGGGGCCAGCCGCGCGCGGCGGCGCCCTCCTCCAGGAGGCGACGGGCGGCGCTCCAACGCCGACGAGCCGGATTGAGGATCGCGAACACCCTTGTCGGGCTGGGGTCGGCGGCGCTCACGGCGTCCATTCTGGCCCGAAGCCGCGAGCTGACCCAAGGGCGACGGACGATCGAGACCGCATCGTCGCCACCCGCCCGGTGGCCCCGTACCATGGCGGCCATGCCCGACATCCCCGAGGAGCTGCGCCGGCTTCGCGCCAGCATCGACAACATGGACGACGTGATGATCCGCGTCCTCGCGGAGCGGTTCAAGATCACCCAGCAGGTCGGCCACCTCAAGGCCGAGCTGGGCCTGCCGCCGGCCGACCCGGCCCGCGAGGAGGAGCAGATCGCCCGCCTGCGGCGCATCGCGGCCGACGCCGGGCTCGACCCGGACTTCGCCAGCGAGTTCCTGGCGTTCGTCGTGCGCGAGGTCATCCGCAACCACGAGGCCATCGCCCGGCGCGATCCGGACGGCGCCTGACCGGCGCGTCCCTCACGGGACTCAGCGCGCCAGCGCGGCGACCAGCGCGGGCAGGCCCACGGCCGCCGTCGTGCGCCAGGTGTGGTCGACCTTCCGTGACAGCGGGGTCGGCTCGGGGTTGAGCTCCACCGTCGGGACGCCCTCGGCGGCGGCCACCTCGGGCAGCCCGGCGGCCGGGTACACCAGCCCGGAGGTGCCCACCACGAGCACCAGGTCGGCGTCCCGGCAGGCCTGGACGCCGTCGGCGAAGGCCCGTGCGGGCAGGGCCTCGCCGAACCACACCACCCCCGGGCGGACGGGTCCGCCGCACGCGGCGCAGCGCGGCGGCTCGACGCGGCCGTCCGCACCGGCGGCGTCCGGAACCGGGCCCGCGTAGGGCCGATCACAGGCGAAGCAGCGGAACGCGGCCAGGGAGCCGTGCAGGTGGGCCAGCACCGTCGAGCCGGCCCGCTCGTGCAGGTCGTCGACGTTCTGGGTCACGATCCGGACCTCGGCGATCCGCGCCCAGTCGGCGAGCGCGCGGTGGCCGGCGTTGGGGGCCACCGACCGCGCCTGGGCGTACCGCCAGGCGTACCAGCCGAACACGAGCGCCGGGTCGCGGCGGAAGGCGTCGGCCGTGGCAAGCTGGGCCGGGTCGAAGCGGGCCCACAGACCCGTCTGCGCGTCCCGGAACGTCGCGACCCCGCTCTCGGCCGACATGCCGGCCCCGGTCAGCACCGTCACGCGACGCGCGCGGCGCGCCAGCGCGACGATCTCCTCGGGGACATCCACGCCCGGAGTCTAGGCGACCCGGTGTCGCAGTTGGCGACGCTCAACCCCCTTCGCGTCGCGAACAGGTCATAATGGCCGCCGGGGCGGTCGCGCCCCAGCCAGCGAAGGGGACACACGTGCACGCGCCCGCCCGCGGGAGCCACCGATGATCCAGCCGCTCGAGCTCCTGCGCTTGATCCGGAGGTTCGGACGCCTCGCCGAGCCTGCGCCCGCCGCGCCCGCGCGGCCCGCCGCGTGCGCTGCGGGGCAGCGCCCAGTGCCGCCACGTCGACGTGGGCTCGTGCAACGGGTGCGAGGTCGAGATCGGCCAGGCGTTCGGCCCCGTCTACGACGCCGACCGGTACGGCGCCCGGCTGGTCGCCTCGCCGCGGCACGCCGACGTGCTGCTCGTCACCGGCGTCGTCACGCACAACATGGCCGACGCGCTCGCCCGCACCGTCGAGGCGACGCCCGAGCCACGGGTCGTGATCGCGATCGGCGACTGCGCGATCGACGGCGGCCTGCTCGCCGGCGGGTTCGGCGTCCGCGGGACCGTCGGCGACGTCACCCACGTGGACCTGGCGGTGCCCGGCTGCCCGCCCGAGCCGGACGCCATCGTCGCCGCCCTGCGCCAGGTGACGGGCCGATGAGCGGGCCCGGTGCCCTCCTCGCGGTGCTGGCCCTGGCCGGCGTCGCGATCGCGGTGCCCTGGCTGACGCCGGACCGCCTGCGGTCGCCGCTGTCCGGCGGGGCGTCGGCGCTCCTGGGGCTCGGGGGGGTCGCCGCGGGCGTCGCGGCGATGGGGGGCGCCGGCGGCGTCCTCACGCTGCCCCTGGTGGTGCCGGCGACGGCCGGGCTCGACCCGGTGACGCTGGCCCCGACCCCGCTGGGCGGAGTGTTCCTCGTGGTGGCGGGCGGGGTGGGCGCCCTGGCGGCGTTCTTCGGGATCGGCTACGCGCACGGGCCGGCGGCGTCCCGTACGGCCTGGTCGGCCTACGCCGCCTTCCTGCTCGGCATGTTGCTGGTGCCGGCCGCCGCCGACGTGCTGTCGTTCCTGCTGGCCTGGGAACTGATGGCCGTGGCGTCCACCGTGCTCGTGCTGGCCGACCACGCCGTACGGCCCACTGTCCGCTCGGCGACGCTGTGGTACGCGGTGATGACGCACCTGAGCTTCCTGCTGCTGTTGGCCGGCTTCGCCGTGCTGGCCGCCGGGGCGGGCGGCACCGCGTTCGAACGGATCGCCGCCGCGCAGGCGAGCGGCCCCGCGGCGTCGGTGGCCTTCGTGCTGCTCGTGCTCGGGTTCGGCACGAAGGCGGGCCTGGTGCCGCTCCACGTCTGGCTGCCGCGGGCGCACCCCGAGGCGCCGAGCCACGTGTCGGCGGCCATGAGCGCGGCCATGGTGAAAATGGGCGTGTACGGCATCCTGCTCACCCTGGGGCTGCTCGCGCCCGGCCCGCAGTGGTGGGGGTTCGGCCTGCTCGTCCTGGGGTGCGCGTCGGCGCTGTACGGCGTCCTGCAGGCCGCGGTGAACTCCGACCTCAAGCGCCTGCTCGCCTACTCCACCTCCGAGAACGTCGGCCTCATCGTGACGGCCCTCGGCGTGGGCGTCCTGCTGGGCGACGCGGGCCAGCGTCGGGTCGCCGAGGTGGCCATCGTGGCCGCCCTGCTGCTCGTCGTCAGCCACGCCGCCTTCAAGACGGCGTTGTTCCTGGGGGCGGGGTCGATCCTGCACGTCACCGGGGAGCGCGACCTGGACCGGCTCGGCGGCCTGGTGCACACCCACCCGTTCACCGCCATCAGCTTCGGCCTCGGGGCGATGGGGGCCACCGCGCTGCCGATCACCTCCGGCTTCGTGGCGGAGTGGGTGCTGCTGCAGGCACTGGTCCACGGGGACGGGCGCGCCGACCGCCTGATCGCGGTGACCCTGCCGCTGGCGATGGGGGTCGTGGCGCTCACCGTCGGCCTCGGCCTGCTGACGTTCGTGAAGGCCTGGGCGATCGCGTTCCTGGCACGGCCGCGGTCGGAGCGGGCGGCCAACCCCGACCACGCCCAGGGCAGCCACGACCATTCGATCACGATGATCGCCGGGCTCGTGGTCTCGGGGGCGCTCGTGGTGGCGCTCGGTTTCGCCGCCGGCCCGCTCAGCGTGGAACTCGCCCGCGCCGCCGGAGTCGGCGGTGTGGAGAGGGTCGGGCTGCTGGGGGTGGCGTTCCCGGCGGTCGGCGTCCTGCTGGAGCCGGCGGCGCTCACGCTCCTCGCCCTGGCGATCGCCGTGCCGTTCGCCGCCTACAACGCGGTGCTGCGCGTCCGGCGGCCCCGCCGGGACACCGAACTGCCCTGGGGCTGCGGCGGCGTCCGCACCAGCCCCCGCATGGAGTACACCGCGACCTCGTACGCCGAACCGCTCGTACGGATCTTCGGGGCGTCCCTGGACCCCACTCGGCAGCTCACCGTGGAGCATCCCGAGGGGAACCCGTTGCTGGTCAGCCGGGTGACCTTCAGCCAGCGCCTCGTCGACGTGATCGAGCAGCGGGCCTACCTGCCCGTGAAGCGGGCCGTGCTGCGCCTGGGGGACGCCGCCCGCCTCGTCCAGAACGGCAGCATCCACCGCTACCTCGCGTTCTCGTTCGTGGCCCTGCTGCTGGTGTTGGCGGTGGTGTCTCTGTGAACGCCGCCGTGCTCGCCGTGCTCGCCGCCCAGGTGGTGGTGGCCCTCGCGCTGACCCCGCTGCTGATCGGCGTCATGCGCCAGGTGCGCACCCGCCTGGAGGGCCGGGCCGGGCCGGGGGTGTGGCAGCCCTGGCGCGACACGGTGAAGCTGCTGGCCAAGGAGCCGCTCCGCGCGGCGGGGTCGAGTTGGGTGCTGTGGTTGGCGCCCGCCGCGCTCGTCGTGTCGTCGGTGATGGTGGTGGCGCTGATCCCGCTCATCGCGACGCCGGCCCTGCCGTTGCTGCCGGCCGACCTGTTCGTGGTGGTGTCGGTGTTGCTCGTCGGAACGGTCGCACTCGCCCTGCTGGGGCTGGAGTCCGGCACGGCCTTCGGCGGCATGGGCAGTTCGCGCCACATGATGATCGCCGCGCTCGTCGAGCCCACCGTCCTCATCGCGGTGTACGCCCTGTCGATCCCGGCGGCCACGTCGTCGCTGGGCACCATCATCGCCTCGCGGCTCACCGACGTGACCGCGGTCATGACCCCGGCCGGCCTGCTGGCCATCGTCGCGCTGTTCGTGGTGGTGCTGGCCGAATGCGGGCGCCTGCCCGTCGACAACCCGGCCACCCACCTGGAACTGACGATGGTGCACGAGGCGATGATCCTCGAGAGCGGCGGTCGCGACCTGGCCTGGCTCGAGCTCGGTTCCTGGCTGCGGCTCACCGCGCTGCTCGGGCTGGTGGTGAACCTCGCCGCCCCTTGGGGGATCGCGACCGAGCCGACCCCCGCCGGGCTCGCGGTCGGCGTGGCGGCGTTCTCGGTCAAGCTGCTGGCCGCCGGCGCGGGCATCGCCGCCGCGGAGGTCTTCCTCGCCAAGCTGCGCCTGTTCCGGGTCCCCGAGCTGCTGGCCGGCTCGTTCGTGCTGGCCTTCCTGGCCGTGACCGCGTCCTATCTGGTGGCGTGAGGAGGCCCGATGTCGCACGATCTCGCCGCCCAGTTGATCGCCCTGACCACGGGGCTGCTGCTGCTCACCGCGGTGCAGCAGCTCTGGCTGCGCTCGGTGCTGGGCTCGGTCGCCCTGCTCGTCGTCCAGGGGGCGGCGCTGGCCGGCCTGGTCGCCACGATCGCCGTCGCGGAGCAGGAGTGGGAGGCGCTCGCCATGGCGGTCGTCATCCTGGCCCTCAAAGCCGGCTTCCTGCCCTGGGCCCTGGCCCGGACCGCCACTCTCACCCGGGTGCACGACGGACTCGACCCCGGTGCCAGGCCGGCGTCCGGCCTGCTGCTCGCGGTGCTGCTCACCACCGTCGCCTACGTGGTGAGCCAGCCGCTGATCGGGCCCAACCCGACGGACGCCGCCCGCGCGGTCCCCGTCGGGATCGCCCTGGTGCTGCTCGGCTTCCTGATCCTGCTGACGCGGCACATCGCGGTCAGCCAGCTCGTCGGCTTCCTGGTGCTCGACAACGGCATCGCGGCCACCGGGTTCCTGGTCTCCGGGGGGCTGCCGCTCACGACCGAGATCGGCGTCCTGTTCGACGTGCTGCTCGTGGTGCTGATCCTGCGGGTGCTGACCGTGCGCATGGTCCGGCTGACCGGCGGCACCTCGCTGCCCGAGCTGAGGGAGTTGCGCGACTGATGAGCAGCCTGATCTGGATCGCGCTCGGCGTCCCCGCGGTGGGGGCCGCGGTGGCCGGCGCCCTGCGGCGGGCCGCCTGGACGCGGTTCGTGCCGCTCGCCGCGGCGGCCACCCTGCTCGGCTGCGGCGCGGCCCTGGTCGCGGCCACCCGCGCGGGCGGGGCGCTCGTCACCGGCGGCGGCCTGCTGCGCGTCGACACGCTGTCGGCCTGGTTCCTGACGTCGGTCGGTGCCGTCGCGCTCGTCGCCGTCTGGGGCGGGACGCCGACGCGCGCCCAGCGCCGGGTGATCGGCGGCCAAGGCTGGTTCTGGGCGCTGATGAGCGCGTTCCTCGCGGCCATGACGCTCGCGCTCGTCGCGGACAACCTCGGCCTCGTCTGGGTCGCGATCGAGGCCACCACCATCGCCACCGCGTTCCTGGTGGGGTACGGCACCGAACGACAGTCGCTGGAGGCCGCCTGGAAGTACGTCGTGCTCGGCTCGGTCGGCGTCGCGGTCGCCTTCCTCGGCATCGTCGTGATCTACGCGGCGTCGGTGGCCGGCGGTCAGCCGACGCTGTCGTGGCTCGCCCTCGCGGACCCGGCCACCGCCCTGGACCCGGCGATGCTGAAGATGGGAGCCGGCCTCGCCGTCCTCGGCTTCGCCACCAAGGCCGGCCTGGCGCCCCTGCACAGCTGGCTGCCGGACGCCCACAGCCAGGCGCCCGCCCCGGTGTCGGGGCTGATGTCCGGCGTCCTGCTCTCGGTGGCGCTGTACGCGATCCTGCGCGTGCAGGTGATCGCCGACCGTGTTCTCGGCCCCGACCTGCTGCGGGGCCTGCTGCTGACCGGCGGGCTGCTGTCGCTCGCGGTGACGGCGTTCCTCGTGCTCACCCAGCGCGACTTCAAGCGGCTGCTGGCCTACTCGTCGATCGAGCACCTGGGCCTGTTGGCCCTGGCCGCCGCCGCTGGCGGCGAGCTGGCGCTGGCGGCGCTGCTGCTGCACGTGCTGGGGCACGGGCTGGTGAAGGCGTCCATGTTCGTGGTGGCGGGTCGCATCCTGCACGCCGAGGCCACCCACGAGATCGGTGAGGTGGCCGGCCTGCTGCGGCGGCGTCCCGACCTGGGCATCCCGTTCCTGGCCGGCGGCGCCGCCCTCCTGGGCTTCCCGCCGTTCGTGACGTTCTTCACCGAGGTCGCGATCCTGCTGGCGTTGTGGCAGCGGGGGCTGGGCTGGGCGGCGGCGGCCGCGCTCGCGCTGCTGCTGCTGGTCTTCGCGGGGATCGCCCGGCACCTTCTCGCCATGACCGTCGGTCCGGCGGACGCCGTCGCCCACCCCGTGCTGCCCGGCCACGCCGGCGCGCTGGAGGGCAGCGCGGACGTGCCGGCCCGAGTCCGGGACGTGCCGATCGTCCTGGCTCTCGGGGTCGCTGCCGTGCTGGCGTTCGCGGCCCCTCCGCTCGCCGGCGTCCTCACCGACGCCGTCGCCGCTCTGGCAGGAGGACGCTGATGTTCCGGCTGCGCCCGCCCTTGGAGTTCGCCCCCACCCGTGCCGAACTGGCCGGCGTGGTCGGGCGCCTGCTGGGTGACGGCTGGCGTCTCGCCCTCGTCGCAGGCCATGAGGACGTCCCGGACCACCCGGGGGCCCCCGACGGGTTCCGGATCGTCTACGCCTTCCTGCGGCCCGGCGGCTGCCAAGGGCGCGGCGAGCGCGCCGAGGTGACCGTCGCCGTCCCGCGCGACGACGCCTGGTTCCCGAGCGTCGCCGCTCTCTCCTACCCGGCCGGCCGCTTCGAGCGCGAGGTGCGCGACCTGTTCGGCGTCCCGGTGCGCGACCACCCGCAGCCCTACCGGCTCGTCCGGCACGGCAACTGGCCCGCCGGGCACTACCCGCTGCGCTCGGACGCCGACCCGGCCCCCGCCTTCACCGGCAACGACCCGTTCCCGTTCCTGGAGGTCGAGGGGGAGGGCGTCTACGAGATCCCCGTCGGGCCCATCCACGCCGGGCTCATCGAGCCCGGGCACTTTCGGTTCACCGTCGTCGGGGAGTCGATCCTCCAGTTGCGCTTCCGGTTGTGGTTCATGCACCGCGGCATCGAGGGGCTCTTCCGGGGCCGGACGCCGGACGAGGGCGTCGCGCTCGCCGAGCGCATCAGCGGCGACACGGCCGTGGGGCACGCCCTGGCGTACGTCCAGGCCGTCGAGGACGCGTCCGGCGTCGTGGTGGGGGAGCGGGCCCTGCTGGTCCGGGCGCTGCTCCTGGAACTGGAGCGGCTGTACAACCACGTCGGCGACCTCGGGGCGATCGTCAACGACGTCGGCTACGGCATCGCCAAGAACCACTGCGACGCCCTGAAGGAGGAGCTGCTGCGGCACAACCGCCGGGTCACCGGGCACCGCCTGCTGCGCGGCGGCGTCCTCGTCGGGGGAGCCCGGCTGCTGGCCGAGCCCGACGTGGGCCTCGTCGCCGACGTCGCTCGCCGCGCCGACGAAGTGGCGCGGGTGGCGCTGGCCCACCCGATCGTGGCGAACCGGGTCGTCGATCAGGCGATCCTGCCGGCGGCCGCCGCCCGCTCCTACGGCACGCTGGGCTACGTCGCGCGGGCGTCGGGAGTCGCCGTCGACGCGCGCGCCGAGCACCCGGCGATCGACCTCGGCCCGGCCTTCACGGTCGTCACCGAGGACGCCGGCGACGTGCGGGCCCGGTTCGAGGTGCGTCGGCGCGAGATCGAGGTCTCGGCGCGGCTGGTGGCCGACCTGGCCGGCCGGGTGGCGGGTGCGTCCTCCGAGCCGCCGATACCGGCGCGTCCGGTGGCGGGCGCCGGACTGGGGGTCGTCGAGGGCTGGCGGGGCACGATCGTCCACCGCGTCGAACTGGACGCGGCGGGTCGGGTGAGCCGGCTCAAGGCCGTGGACCCGTCGTTCTTCAACTGGCCGGCCATCGGGGTGGCGCTGACCGACACGATCGTCCCCGACTTCCCCCTGTGCAACAAGAGCTTCAACCTGAGCTACGCCGGCAACGACCTCTGACCGGACGCCGCACCGCTCAGCCCGCGCGCAGGGCGCGGTCGAGGTCGCGCCAGAGGTCCTCGACGTCCTCGATCCCCACCGAGAGCCGCAGCAGGTCCTCGGGAACCGTCGGCGACTCGGTGGCGTAGCGGCGGCGGCGCTCGAGCGTCGACTCGACCCCGCCCAGGCTGGTCGCGGGCACCCACAGGCGTACCGCGGCCACGACGGCGTCCGCCGCGGCGGGCCCACCGTGGGGCCGCATGCCGATGATCGACCCGTAACCCGCCATGTGCCGGGTGGCTCGCGCGTGGCCGGGGTCGCTGGGCAGCGAGGGGTGGCGCACCTCAGCGACCGCCGGGTGCGCGGCCAGGCGGCCGGCCAGGACCGCGGCGCTCGCCTGCGACCGTTCGACCCGCAGCGCCAGCGTCCGCAGGCCGCGCAGCGCCAACCACACCTCCACCGGCCCCGGGATGGCGCCGGTGAGCGTGCGATGGGCGCGGACCCGCTCGGCGAGGTCGTCGGTGGCCGCGACCACGGCCCCGAGCACCACGTCGGAGTGACCCGCCAGGTACTTGGTCGCCGAGTGGACCACGAGGTCCGCCCCCAGGGCCAGCGGCCGCTGGACCAGCGGCGTCGCGAAGGTGTTGTCGACGGCCGTGAGGACGCCGCGGGCCCGGGCCGCGGCCAGCACGGCGGGTAGGTCGGCGACCTCGAGCATCGGGTTGGTGGGCGACTCCAGGAGCAGCAGGTCGGCTCCGCCGACGGCGGCGACGACCCCATCGGTGTCGGCGGCGTCCACCCGCACGACGCGGACGCCGATCCGTGCGGCCAGGTCGTCGGTCAGCCCGAGCGTCGCCTGGTAGGCATGCCGCGGCAGCACCACGGTGCCGCCCGCCGGGAGGAACGAGAACACCGCGGCGATCGCCGCCATCCCCGACGCGAACGCGACGGCCGGTCGCGCGGCCCCCTCCAGGTCGGCCAGGACCTCCTCGAAGGGGTGCCACGTCTCGGTGTCCATGCGCGCGTACAGCGGCTCGCCGGGCTGCGGGACGCCCTGCGACACGTACGTGGACGACAGGACCAGCGGGGGGTTCACCGGCGCCCCGGCGGCGCGGGCGGGGCGGCCGCCGGCGACCACCACCGTGCTGGGGGCCAGGGGGACCTCGGGGTGGGGGTGCGGCGTCGTCATGGGCGCAGGCTACTGGGCCCCGGGGCCCGCCGGCTCGTCCGGCCGGGCGCACCCGGCCCGGCCCGGCCCCTAGACTCGGGCCATGATCGTCGACTCCCACGACCGCGTCATCGTCATCGACTTCGGGGCCCAGTATGCGCAACTCATCGCGCGCCGGGTGCGCGAGGCCCGGGTGTTCTCCGAGATCATGCCCCACACCGCGACGGTGGAGGAGATCATGGCCAAGCGCCCTGCGGCGATCGTGCTGTCGGGCGGGCCGCAGTCGGTGTACGCCCCCGGCGCGCCGGCGGTCGACCCGGCGCTGTTCGCCCAGGGTGTGCCGGTGTTCGGCATCTGCTACGGCTTCCAGGCGATGGCCGCCGCGCTGGGCGGCACCGTCGACCGGACGGGCCTGTCGGAGTTCGGTCGCACCCCGGTCGTCGTGGACGCCCCGGGCGTCCTGCTCGGCGGGCTGCCCGCCAACTTCAACATCTGGATGTCCCACGGCGACTCGGTGCAGACCGTGCCGGCGGGCTTCCGGCCGCTCGCCCACACCGCGGGCGCTCCCGTCGCCGCGTTCGAGGACCTCGACCGGCGCCTCGCCGGCGTCCAGTGGCACCCGGAGGTGCTGCACTCGGAGTACGGGCAGACGATCCTGGAGCAGTTCCTGCTGACCATCGCCGGCTGTCGGCCGACCTGGACGCCGGCGTCCATCGTCGACGAGATGGTGGACGCGATCCGCGCCGAGGTGGGCGACAAGCAGGTGCTGTGCGGGCTGTCCGGTGGTGTCGACTCGGCGGTCGCCGCGGCTCTGGTCCATCGCGCGGTCGGCGACCAGCTGACCTGCGCGTTCGTCGACCACGGCCTGCTCCGCAAGGGGGAGCGGGAGGCCGTGATGGAGACCTTCCCGCGGGTCACCGGCATCCGGCTCGTCGTCGCGGACGCCGAGCAGCAGTTCCTGGACGCCCTCGCGGGAGTCTCCGACCCGGAAGCCAAGCGCAAGATCATCGGCCGCGAGTTCATCCGCACCTTCGAGAACACGGTGCGGGAGATCTCGGCCCACGAGGACATCGAGTTCCTCGTGCAGGGCACCCTCTACCCGGACGTCGTCGAGTCCGGCGGCGGTGAGGGGGCGGCCAACATCAAGAGTCACCACAACGTCGGCGGGCTGCCCGACGACCTGCAGTTCCGGCTCATCGAGCCGCTGCGCACCCTGTTCAAGGACGAGGTGCGCGCCGTCGGCACCGAACTCGGCCTGCCCGACGAGATGGTGTGGCGGCACCCGTTCCCCGGGCCCGGCCTGGGCATCCGGATCATCGGCGAGGTCACGCGGGAGCGGCTCGACGTGCTGCGCGAGGCCGACGCCATCGCCCGCGAGGAGCTGACCCGCGCCGGGCTGGACCGGGAGATCTGGCAGTTCCCGATCGTGCTGCTGGCCGACATCCGCAGCGTCGGCGTCCAGGGCGACCAGCGCACCTACGGCCACCCGATCGTGTTGCGCCCGGTGACCAGCGAGGACGCCATGACCGCCGACTGGGGGCGGCTGCCGTACGACGTCCTCGAGCGGATCTCGACGCGCATCACCAACGAGGTCCGGGAGATCAACCGGGTCGTGCTCGACATCACCTCGAAGCCGCCGGGCACCATCGAGTGGGAGTGAGCGTCGGCGGGGCCGTCCGGGCGAACCGGGCGGCCCCGCCGCGTGCGGATCACCTGCGCCTGTGGTCGGCGCAACTGGATGACACTGCGGGCGGCCCGCCGCCATCGGATCACCCTTGAGGCCCACCGTTCGGAACTGGAGTTGCCCCTCCGCCTGCGGCGCCGCCCGATTCCTGCTCGTCGAGCCGCCGCGGCCGCTGATCGAGTGCCCTGGCACGCCACCCTGGTGGCGGGGGCGATCCCCTCCATGTCGGTGGGGCCACCTCCAGCGGGGCACACACTCTTGTCGCCCATCTCGTTGCGGATGCGCAACACCCCGACACCCCCCCGAGGGAGTACCGCAGGAGCATCGAAAGGCCGTTGCGGATACGCAACAAAACGCACCAACACACCCGTCCCTGATGTGCGGCCCTGGCCGCCGCAGCGTCGCTCGCCACACCTCGTGGGGTCGGTGGCGGGCCCTTCGTGGCGGACCAGGGCTGGCCGGGCCGCGGAGCCCGGCTCGGTGCGGCCGTCCGGCCCGCGTCGGCGAACCTTTCACCGTTCCTTCACACGCGGCCGCCATGCTGGCGCGTGGAAAGGAGCCCGCGATGAAGAGGATGCTCACCCTCGGCGTGGCCGCACTGGCCCTCACCGGGTGCACCGCGACCACCGCCCCCACCGTCACCGTGACCGTCACCCCGACCCCCTCGGCGACCTCGACCCAGAGCCCCGTGCCCGGCACGGCGACCCCCACCGCGCAGCGCCCCACCGCACCGAGCCCCGGCGTCACGGCCACCCCGGCCCCCGGCACCGCCGCCGCGGCGGCCTGGGAGGCGCTGCTGGCGCCGGACGGGGAGTACAACTCGGCCGCCCAGTACCAGGCCGTCATCGACGCCTTCGGGCCGGTCGAACCCTACGTCAGCGTCAAGCGTGCCGAGGACATGCACATCGAGGCGCTCACCCGGCAGTTGGGCCGGTTGGGTTTCGCGGTGCCCGCCAACCCCTACGCCGGCTCCGTCACCGCCCCCGCCTCCCTCCAGGCGGCGGCGGAAGCCTGGGCCGAGGGGGAGAAGCGGAACGTGGCGCTGTACGACCGGCTGCTCACCGCCGTCGGCGGCGATGCCGCGCTGACCCGGGTGTTCACCAACCTGCGCCGCGCCTCGCAGGAGGTCCACCTGCCGCTGTTCACGGCCGCGGCAGCCAACGGCGGGCAGCTCACGAAGGAGCAGATGATCGACCTGGGGTTCAACCCGCACTAGATGAGTAAGTCCAAGGGTTCGCGGCGTGGCCGCTGTTAATCCTGGGCGAGGGTCTCCAGCATCGGAGTTGCGACCCAACTTCGAACCGGGAGGTTCTCGTGGACTCCGATCTGGAAACCCTCGCCACCGCACTGTA
>JAAYTZ010000118.1 GCA_012517965.1 Propionibacterium sp.
TACAGTGCGGTGGCGAGGGTTTCCAGATCGGAGTCCACGAGAACCTCCCGGTTCGAAGTTGGGTCGCAACTCCGATGCTGGAGACCCTCGCCCAGGATTAACAGCGGCCACGCCGCGAACCCTTGGACTTACTCATCTAGTCGACCAGGCGGACCCGCGTCGCTTTCGGCGGTGGTTGTCAGTGAACCCACAGCGTGGATCAGATCAGGTGATGGCCGATCGGCGATCGGGCCGGAGACCCTCCAGTGTCCCCCGGGAAGGGTCGGCATCCGTTATGCGGGATGACGGATCGTCGGCCAACCGCCAGGAGAACGCCATGAACCCCGAGCCTCAACGCCGCGTCACCGCGATCGAAGTATGGCTTGCGTGGGCCGAAGAGCACGGCGTCCGCTACGACGGCGCCGGCAAGTCGTCCGACGACGTCGCCCGCGACTTTTGCCAGACCAGCGACGTCTACCGCGGTCACCTGACTCCCGAAGCGCGAGGCGATGTCCTCTACGCGACGCACAAGGCTGCGGCGAACACCGCCTACGCAGGGGCGCTGCTCGTCGAAGCCGCCATCCAACGCCGGGGCGGTGACGTCGACCTGTACGACGACCCCGTCCAGGTACGCGACCCGCATGGACAGATCATGCGGCCACAGCAGAAGCCCGAGGCGATGGAGTGGGGAGGACGCGGCGCCGGTCCCGTTCGCGGCACCCGAGGAACCCGCGCAGCAGCACGGCGCACCCACTGACTGGGGGTACCGGCCGTGACCGAACCCGTGCTCCCACTCCCCGACGTCCCGCTCATCATCGAAGACCTCTTCGTCCGAGCCAAGCAGTTGGCTGACTCCGGCGCACACCGCGAAGCGATCGAGGCGATTCTCGACCAGGTCGCCGCCCTCCGGGACGGCCTCGACTCATGACCGGCTACCGCAGGCCTGCCAGCGACGCCGACCGCGCAGCGGCCGCCGAGGCCCGGCAAGCGACCCTCGACAAGCTCCACGCCCAACTGAGCGACGGCGTCCTCGCCCTCAACGACCCACAGGCCTGGCAGGCCTGGCTCAAGTTCGCTAGTCGGTTCCACAAATACTCCATGGGCAACTCGATGTTGATCATGATTCAAGACCCGCAGGCCACCCATGTCGCCGGCTACCAGGCGTTCAAGGCCATGGGGCGCCAGGTGCGCCGAGGCGAGTCCGGCATCAAGGTCCTCGCGCCGATCACGCGCCGCGAGCCGCGCCTCGACAACACTGGCCAACCAGTGCGCGACGACCAGGGCCGCGCGGTGCACCAGACACACGTCGTCGGCACGAAGCCCGTCACGGTGTTCGACATCCGCCAGACGGACGGTCCTCCGCTGCCCGACCCCAAGATCGGCCAGGCCGTTCTCCTCACCGGGCAAGCCCCCGTCGGACTGTGGGAACGCCTCCAAGGCCTCCTCGAGGAACGGGGATTCGACGTGCGACGTGGCGTGGACCTCGGTGGGCCGAACGGCTACACCGACTTCAGCCGGCGGCTCGTCATGGTCCGCGATGACGTCGACGACGCCCAGGCCGTCAAGACCCTCGCCCACGAAGCCGGTCACGTGTTCCTCCACCCAGACCAGCAGGGCCGCGAGTGCCGGGGGATGCTCGAAGTGGAAGCCGAGTCCGTGGCGTACATGGTTACCAACGCCCACGGTCTCGACTCCAGCCAGTACACCTTCAACTACGTCGCCGGCTGGGCCCTTAACGCCGTGACCGAAGACCGCGACCTGGCCGACATCCTCCGCAGCACCGGCCAACGCGTCATCGGCGCGGCCGACCTCATCCTCCAAGCCACGCAGCCGACGCCCACCATCACCGACGGAGCGCTCGACGCCATGGAGGCGGAGGTTCGAACCCAGGTCGACCCGAGCAGCTGGGAAGTCGCGCCTGCCGTCGCCGAGCCGACCCCACAGGTGTCGCCATCCTGCCGCGCGGTCGCCGCGCCCTCCATGGCCCTCTGACCCATCGCCATCGACGGATACACACCCACTCGCCCTTCCATCCCCCGACACCGAGAGGAAGCTGGCCATGTCGCTCCCCATCTCGCCCAACTGGGGTCAACCCGTGCCCGAATGGCTGTCACTGCAGCAGGCGGCCGCGGTGTACGGCGTGAGTGTCGACACCCTGCGGCGCCGCATCGCCTCAGGGAAGCTCCGGGCGTCACGGTTCGGCGTGAGGCTCATCCGAGTCCGCGTCGAGGATCTCGACAGGCTGTTCCGGCCCATCCCCACGGGCGATGACCTCACTCAACGACGGGCCCGTGCGCGCAATCAGCGCCCCTGGTAGGAAGCCACTGATCGACCACACCGGCGCCGCGCACCATGGTGCGCGGCGCCGGTGCCTGCGTCTGCGAGCCGGTGCGACCCCACGTCACCCGGATCAAGGGCGACGGCGCCCGGGCGCTCAAGTGCTCGGACGAGAACATGTCACGGAAACTCGGGGCATACTCGGGGCACGAATCGTGATGTTGAGCGCCAACAACTCCCGAAAAGAAGATTCCCGCCCTAGTCAGAGCGGGAATCATTCTGGCGGAGGATACGAGATTCGAACTCGTGAGGGCGTGAACCCAACCCGGTTTCCAACCGAGCGCCATAGGCCTCTAGGCGAATCCTCCGCGGGGGATCCTACCGGACGCCCGCGGCGAACCTCCAATCGACGACTTGACTCAGCTAAGAGGTCCGGATCGGCCGACGCATGCCTCACAGGAGAATGTCCGCGACAGCGGGGGCCCTGGGGGCGGTTGGCTGACCGGTTGTGAGTCAGGAGTTGTCGATGTCCGCGCGTCGTGAGATCACCA